>NZ_JBQCJW010000019.1:0-66963 GCF_051967575.1 Solibacillus silvestris | reverse complement strand
AAAAAACTTAATTACCACAAAATGTGTGAAAAAAATGGGTTAGGACCAAAAGAAAATATAACTTAATCGACAGTCTCGAAATTCCGTTTATTTAAAAAAATAGGTGAAATACAGCCGAAATAGACGTAGAATTTCCGCCTATAAACGTGGAAAACATGGAAATTGGCGATTTTTCTTAGGATAACCGGAAAGATTCCCTTTGTTCCGCCTTTAGCGAGGCTAATTATTCATATAACCGGAAAATTTCCGTTTATTGTACTTTCCGTGTCAGTGTTTATTGAACATTCAGAATCCCGGAAGGCGGTAATATGAAATTTTCAGTGCATCCGGAAAGCACTCGACCGCAATTTGATTTAGAATCTCTTTTTTTCAGACATTGAATTCGACTTTATGCCCTATACATAAAATAAAAATTTATAGAAGAAAGTAGGCTTAGTGATGGAGCATTTAATACAGCATTTTCGTAAAGATGAACAGCCATTTATTGAGCAAGTAATCGGGTGGCAACGCGAAGTGGAAGACCGCTATGCTCCGAAGCTAACAGACTTTTTGGATCCGCGGCAACGTTTTATCGTCAAGTCGATTATCCAGCAATCAGAGGATCTTCAAGTATTCACAGAAGGCATTTTTGACGAAGCGGAACGGAAGCGGATGTTGATCGCCCCTTCCTATTTGCAACCGTCGGAAGCCGATTTTCAAATCGTCGTTTATTCGCTCAATTACCCTGCAAAATTTGTTCAACTGCGCCATCCCGATGTATTAGGGGCACTTCTTTCAATCGGCTTGGATCGCAGCAAGTTTGGCGATATTCGACTTGCCGACAATACAGTGCAATTTGCATTGGCAACAGAAATTGCCGATTATGTACGCGCACATTTATCCGGCATCGGTAAGGTAAAAGTGCATGTGGAAGAAATAAGTGCAGCAACACCATATATACAAAATGAAGAGCAATGGACAGAAAGCTCATATACTGTTTCTTCAATGCGTTTAGATGTAGTGCTTGCGACAGTAACGAATATTTCACGGCAGAAATCGCAAAGTTTGATAAATGCAGGCAAAGTGAAAGTGAATTGGACGGTTCGTGAAGCGGTCTCCTTTGAATTGCAAGAAGGGGACATCATTTCCGCACGCGGGTTTGGACGCATGAAAGTTCTTATGACAGAAGGGCGAACGAAAAAAGATAAAATTCGTCTGCAAGTGGGGCGTTTAGAGCAAAGAGTATAAGTTCTACATTTTTTTAGTGGAAAATTGACTGAAGTTATTAAGGAAGTTCCTATAAAAATATACAGTCTTTTGCGCTATTTTGGTGCAAAATGCGATTTTATACTGAAAACATGATGTTATTCAGCTAAGAAACGATTATAATATTTTTAAGAACGTACGTAAAAGGAGAGTAGAACGAGATGCCATTATCACCTCTTGATATACATAATAAAGAATTTACACGTGGATTCCGTGGATATGCAGAAGATGAAGTAAATGAATTTTTGGATCAGATTATTAAAGACTACGAAATTATTTTGCGCGAAAAAAAAGAGCTGGAAGAAAAGGTTAAAATGATGTCCGATCAAATGAATCATTACAACTCATTGGAAGACACATTGCAAAAGTCGATTATTGTAGCGCAAGAGGCAGCAGGTGAAGTGCGCCGGAACTCTGAAAAAGAAGCTAAATTAATCGTTAAGGAAGCCGAGAAAAATGCAGACCGAATTATAAATGATGCATTAACAAAAGCGCGGAAAGTGACGATTGAAATTGATGAATTGAAAAAACAATCAAAAGTTTTCCGCAACCGGTTCAAAATGTTAGTGGAAGCACAGCTCGATTTATTAAATACGGATGATTGGGATCATTTGCTGGAATATGATGTGGATATTACAGAAATTCAGGATAATAATCGCCTTGAAAGTAATGAAGATAGCCAAAATGATGAAAATGCCGTGTATTGATAATGGGTACTTGACATTTCATGGGGCCATTTCATATACTGAAGAATAATGAATAAGATGCAATTTGCATAATGCTTTGACGGAGACAGTAAGTTTAACATTGTGGTATAGCGATTCGAGGATGGTGAAAGCTCGGACGAAGCAAGTTAAATCGAATATCACTTCTGAGCTGAATGGCTGAAACTTTCAGTAAGCCATTTCGTAGAACACGACGTTACAGTGTCTAATGAGGCTATTTTTTAGCGAATTTAGGGTGGTACCACGAGACTAATGCTCCTCGTCCCTTTTACAGGGATGGAGGGGCTTTTTGTTTTTTTAGTATTCACTTCCTTTAGAGCATAGGTTCATCATCATAAGTTTGGTAAAAATAATAGCAAAGAAAGTTGATTCGGATAAAAACCCAAATCTATGCTAAGGCGAAGAACCGACTGAAAGCCAATTGAGACGATAGATAATTAGGAGGTATATTACATGGTAGAGTATAAAGATACGTTATTAATGCCTAAAACAGATTTTCCGATGCGCGGCGGATTGCCGACAAAGGAACCGCAAGTCCAAGCCGAGTGGGATGAAATGGACATCGATAAATTAGTATTGGAGCGCACAAAGAAGCGTCCGCATTATGTATTGCATGATGGACCTCCATATGCAAACGGGGATATCCATATCGGCCATGCATTAAACAAAGTGATTAAAGATATGATCAACCGTCATAAATCGATGACTGGTTTCCATGTTCCATATGTTCCGGGATGGGACACGCACGGCTTACCGATCGAGCAGGCATTAACGAACAAAGGTGTAAAACGGAAAGAAATGTCCGTAGCGGAATTTCGCCAACTTTGTGAGGAATATGCATATGAGCAAATCGAAAATCAAAAAGCCCAATTCCGCCGTCTAGGTGTACGCGGCGATTGGGAAAATCCATATATTACATTAAAGCCGGAGTTCGAAGCGCGCCAAATCGAAGTATTCGGAAAAATGGCGGAGAAGGGCTATATTTACAAAGGCTTAAAACCAGTCTATTGGTCACCATCTTCCGAATCTGCATTGGCAGAGGCGGAAATCGAGTATAAAGATGTCGAATCGTATTCAATTTATGTAGCTTTCGGCATTAAAGACAGCAAAGGCGTAGTACCGGCTGATGCAAAATTTGTCATCTGGACAACAACGCCATGGACAATTCCGGCAAACTTAGGGATTTCGGTGAACCCTGAATTCACATATGTTGTTGTAGAAACAAACGGCAGCAAATATATTGTTGCAAAAGATTTACTGGAAAAACTATCAGCGACATTTGGCTGGGAAGATGTTCAAATCGTTCAGGAAGTACAGGGCGAACAGCTTGATATGATCGTTGCAGAACACCCAATTTATAAACGTGATTCATTAGTGATGGTTGGCGACCACGTAACTGCTGATGCAGGTACGGGATGTGTACACACAGCGCCAGGTCACGGTGAAGACGACTATCAGATCGGTAAACGCTATGGACTGGACATTTTATCACCGGTTGATAACGGTGGCTGCTATACAAATGAAGCACCTGGTTTTGAAGGATTATTCTATGAAAAAGCAAATCCGGTTGTCATTGAAAAATTAAAAGAAGAAAACGCATTACTCCATGTTTCTAAATTTACACACTCATACCCGCATGACTGGCGTACGAAAAAACCGGTAATTTACCGTGCAACACCACAATGGTTCGCATCTGTTGAAATGTTCCGCAGTGAATTATTGGATGCGGTGACAGCGACAGAATTTACACCGGCATGGGGCGAAACACGTCTTTACAATATGATTCGCGACCGTGGCGACTGGGTAATTTCCCGTCAACGTGCATGGGGTGTGCCAATTCCGATTTTCTATGCTGAAAATGGAGATCCAATTATTTCACCGGAAACGATTGCGCATGTTTCGAAATTATTCCGTGAGCATGGTTCGAATATTTGGTTCCAAAAAGAAGCGAAAGAATTACTTCCGGAAGGCTTCACACATGAAGGCAGCCCTAACGGCAAATTCACAAAAGAAAATGATATTATGGACGTATGGTTTGACTCAGGCTCTTCTCACCAAGGTGTGTTAGTTGAGCGTGGCATGAAATATCCGGCCGACCTTTACTTGGAGGGCTCTGACCAACACCGAGGCTGGTTCAACTCATCATTAATTACATCTGTGGCGATTAATGGGCATGCGCCATATAAAGGTTTATTAACACATGGCTTCGTTTTAGACGGCGAAGGACGCAAAATGTCAAAATCACTTGGCAATACGATTGACCCGATCAAAGTGATGAACCAATACGGTGCCGACATTATTCGTATGTGGGTAGCATCTGTTGACTATACGGGGGATGTTCGTATTTCGATGGATATGCTGAAGCAAGTGTCCGAAACATACCGTAAAGTGCGTAATACATTGCGCTTCCTGCACGGCAATGTGACTGACTTTAACGAAACGACTGACCGTGTTGCTTACGAAGAGTTACGTGAAATGGATCAGTATATGTATATGCGCTTACAGGATGTTGTGAAAACAATTCGTGATGCATATGAACGTTACGACTTCTCGACTGTGTACACAACAGTGAATAACTTCGTGGCGATTGAGCTTTCTTCATTCTACTTGGATATTGCAAAAGATGTTGTATATATCGAAGGAGTGGACAATAAAAACCGTCGTGCAATGCAAACGGTAATGTATGATACATTAATGGCATTAGTAAAACTATTAACACCAATTATTCCGCACACGACTGAAGAATTATGGAGCTATATCGAATTTGATGGCAAACCGCAATCTGTCCAATTAACGGATTTCCCGGAAGTCGCAGAAGGGGCAAACTTTGCTGATTTACGTACGAAATGGACGAAAGTAATCGCCATTAGAAATGAAATATTAAAGGCTTTGGAAGAAGCGCGTAATGCAAAAACAATCGGTAAATCATTGGAAGCGAAAATTTCGGTTTATGCTGATAGTGAAACTGTCGAATTATTGAATGATGCGAATATCGATTTTGCCCAGCTTTCAATCGTTTCTCAATTCTTTATCGCTGGCAGCAAAGAAAATGCGCCGGAAGAAGCGTTAGTGCTGGAGAAAATGGCATTGGTTGTAGAAAAAGCGGACGGTGAAAAATGTGAGCGCTGCTGGACAATTTCTGAAACAGTTGGTTCAGAAGAAAAGCATCCAGCATTATGTAAACGCTGTGCCGATGTTGTAGAAAACTACTACGCATAAAATTAAGAACGCTGTTGCTAATTAGGCAATGGCGTTCTTTATACCCTTTTTAGTTTTCTGAAAAATAGAAATATTAGGAGTGTACAATATTGGAACGAATAGAACAAAAGCCTTTCACTCCCGATACATTCATGCAGGGGATGAAAGATTGTATTCCGACTTTACTCGGTTATATTAGTATTGGTATAGCATTTGGCGTCGTTGGGATCGCATCCGGGATTTCAGTATTTGAAGTATTTTTACTTTCGGTGCTTGTTTATGCAGGATCGGCCCAATTTATTTTTTGCGGACTGTACTTGGCGGGAGCTCCTGTAACGGCGGTAATCATCACCATTTTTATAGTTAACTTACGGCACTTGCTCATGTCGTTGACGATTGCGCCATATTTTACAAAATATCCAACATTGCGCAATATTGGATTTGGCACATTGCTGACAGACGAAACATTCGGAGTGTCCGTTGTTACGGTTGGAAAAGAAGGGCGTCTTGGCGGAAAATGGATGGACGGCTTAAATATTACAGCGTATACGTCTTGGATTGCGGCTTGCACAGTCGGCGGAATTATTGGTCAATGGATGCCAGATCCCGAAAAATGGGGGCTTGATTATGCATTGGTTGCAATGTTCGTAGCGCTTCTCGTATTAACGCTCGCAAGTATACCGAAAGAAAAATTGATGCATTACATAAAACTTATTGCCATCATGGTCGTAAGCATGTACGGGATGCTTTACTTTATGCCGGGCCATTTAGCAGTGCTGCTATCTACACTTGTTGTGGCGACGATTGGGGTGGCAACCGAGAAATGACGACTTCAATTGGGATGGTATTGTTAATTTTAGGCTGTGCACTCGTTACATGGATACCGAGGATACTGCCATTCGTATTAGTGAAAAATATGAATATGCCAAAAATTGTTTTACGCTGGCTTGCCTACATACCGGTTTGCATATTATCGGCATTAGTAATAGAGGGCTTTTTCGAAAAAGAGGCGGCAATTGTAAACGTTCATTGGATAAATGTAATTGCTTTTATTCCGACATTACTTGTTGCTTTACTTACAAAGAGCCTTTCCAAAACAGTTATCGCCGGTGTCGTAACGATGGCCGGGTTCCGATTGCTTTTCGGCTGAAGTAAACTGGCAGCATATTTAGTTATTCATGAATAGATAAGCTTTATTATTTAAAAAAATAAAGTAGCGTATTATGGATAGCTTTTGAATGAAACGCAGAAACTTTTCTGCATAAAGTAAAACCGCCAGCGTCAAAAGTAGTACTCGCTGCTTTTGTCAGGCAATAGAGTTTTGAAAGGTGAATCCCTTTTGGCCGAATGTAGAAAAATCCATGCGTAATGTGGAACGGCCCACGTCTAAAGCAGAATCTGTTTGTCCTAATACAGAAAATCACTTACATAAAGTAGAGCGAATTGTATTAAAGGTGGAATCTGCTGCATTTATCATCTAATTAGATTTTGAAAGCAGAATTTTCTTTGCCGAAAATAGAATTTTTTTAACTTACTAAATGGGAAACAGCGCTTTATTTTTCTTGTCACTTTTCTCATATTAAAATTATCGTTTGGTCTGATAATTATGTTAAAATAGATAAGATATATCGTAAACGGAGGATTTGCTGTGTATAAATATTACGGAATAGCAATAGTTGCAGTCATTTTTGATCAATGGACAAAATGGCTGGTCGTTAAAAATATGGAGCTCGGGGAACGCATTAGTGTGTGGGATCCTTGGTTTGGCATTTTATCGCATCGTAATCGTGGTGCAGCATGGGGCATGCTGGAAGGACAGATGTGGTTGTTTACAATTATAACAATTGCAGTCATTATCGCCATTATTTATTTTAATCATACAGAAGCAAAAGGAAAGCCGCTTTTTCATTCAAGCTTAATGCTCCTTTTGGGCGGTGCGGTCGGCAACTTTATTGACCGTTTATTCCGCGGTGAAGTTGTTGATTTTGTCGATGTTTATATTCCTGTGATCAACTATCATTTCCCAATCTTCAATATTGCGGATGCAGCACTGACAATTGCTGTAGTCATGCTCTTTATTACGATCATTTTAGAAGAAAAAAAGGATAAGAAAAAGGTGAAATAATGGCAGTAGTCATATTGACGATAGAAGAATTTGCAGGGGAACGGATTGATAAGGCGCTTTCGCAAATGGAAGCAGCATGGTCCCGTTCGCAAATTGGTAATTGGCTTGACGAGGAGCGCATTTTAGTAAATGGCGCAGCCGTAAAAGCAAAGTATAAAGTAAAGCTAGGGGACGTTATTGAAGTAACTGTTCCGGAAGTGGAAGATTTAGAAATCATTCCAGAAGATTTAAATCTGGAAATCGTTTATGAAGATGCAGACGTATTAGTTGTGAATAAACCGCGCGGAATGGTTGTTCACCCGGCTCCAGGCCATACAACTGGCACATTAGTAAATGGTTTAATGCATCATTGCAAGGATTTATCAGGCATTAATGGTGTGGCGCGTCCTGGTATTGTGCACCGTATTGATAAAGATACGTCCGGTTTATTAATGGTCGCAAAAAATGATGTTGCCCATGAAAGTCTAGTGAATCAACTCGTCGAAAAATCGGTAACACGAAAATATACTGCTTTAGTGCATGGTCATATTGCGCATGAGAAGGGGACAATTGATGCTCCGATCGGCCGTGACCAGAAAGACCGCCAAAAGCAGGCAGTTGTCGATAAAGGAAAGCATGCGGTTACACATTTCCAAGTAATTGATCGCTTCGGAGAGTTTACTTTAGTGGAGTGCCGTCTGGAAACAGGACGTACACACCAAATTCGTGTGCATATGAACTATATCGGTTTCCCGTTAGCAGGTGATCCGAAATACGGTCCTAGAAAAACAATCGATTTCGGCGGCCAAGTATTGCATGCCGGTGTTTTAGGATTTATTCATCCTGTAACGAAGGAATATTTAGAGTTTGAAGCACCGCTGCCAGAGGATTTTAAACAATTATTAGAAGAACTGCGCGGATAATTTTAAATAGCCGGATCCTTTTGGGGGTTCGGCTGTTTTTTATTTAGGGTAAGTCTGTGTTGATTTTATTGGAACATTTAAGGCGGATATTAGAACATGTTGCGGTGATATAAGAAGATTTGCGCCCTTTATTAGAAAACCGGTGGAGAAGGTTTCGGTTTGAGGTTTTTTTCTGCAAGTCGAGGCTTTGAGATAGCCTAACGTGAATTTTATTAGAACATCTGCAGGGGATTTTAGAAGAAGCTCCGAGGATATTAGAACATTTTAATGCTTTATTAGAAAATCTCGAATACTTATTTGAACATTGCCCCATAATATTAGAAGATCGGACTTTTATGAGAAGATTTTGAATTATATTAGAACTTTCAACGCATTTAATAGAAAATCGCATCCTCTTCAAAGGATTATAAAAATTCACATTTTTTAAACATTAATTTTCAGATGTCTGACCTTTATGAAGCTTATTGACTTCTAAAAAAGGGTAGCATATACTAGCAACAGTGAACTACAGAACTTGACGAGAGCAAGCAGGTAGTCGCAAATTAATCTGAATATTGTTCACCTTTAATGGCAGTCCAGAGAGGCTGAGAAGGGGAAATGTGAAGCATTACGTATTTTTGTGCGCAAAAATACCAATATGCAGTTTTTCAACATGACTTTTCAAACCCTCTAGAACTTTCTAGAGGGTTTTTCGTTTGAAATTTACATTGATCAAACCCTGTGAACATGAAAAAACGAAAGGAGCAGCAATATGGAAAATTACACTGTATTACTGGATGGCCCATCGATGAACCGTGCGATTACACGGATCGCCCATGAAATTATTGAGCGCAATAAAGGTATTGATGAAGTGATTTTAGTCGGAATTAAAACACGCGGCGCATATTTGGCAAGACGCTTAGCAGAAAGAATCGAAACAATTGAAGGGAAAGCAATTCGTACAGGTGAGCTTGATATTACATTGTACCGTGATGATTTATCGCCAAAGCATGATCAGGCACAAGTTCAGCAAGTCGATATTGAACACCAAGTAAAAGATCAGAAAGTTGTGCTGATCGACGATGTTCTTTATACAGGTAGAACAGTACGCGCAGCACTTGATGCCATCATGGACTTAGGCAGACCAGCGCAAATCCAGCTTGGAGTTCTTGTTGACCGGGGCCATCGCGAACTGCCGATACGTGCCGACTATGTAGGAAAAAATATCCCGACATCAAGCGTTGAGCGTATTGTAGTCAATCTTGTAGAAACAGACAATGAAGATATTGTAACAATTCATAAATTCGAGGAATAAGTGAATACAGGGAGAGAGAAAAATGTCGAAAGCAGTATTAGATATTCATGAAAAACCTACAGTAGGACAACTGATTACATTTAGCTTCCAGCATATGTTTGCCATGTTCGGATCAACAATTTTAGTACCGAAATTAGTAGGGTTAAGCCCAGCCATTGCGCTATTAACAAGCGGAATCGCCACAATTATCTTTTTGTTCATTACACAGTTTAAAGTACCGGCATACTTAGGTTCTTCATTTGCCTTTATCTCTCCTATTCTTTTAGTAACAGGATTTGGTCAAGCAGGTGTAGAAGTAAACCCTGGCAATGCGATGATCGGGGCAATGATGGTCGGTGTGGTTTATGCAATCGTAGCATTATTAATCTGGAAAACAGGCTACAAATGGCTGATGAATATTTTACCGCCAATCGTAGTAGCACCGGTAATTATCGTTATCGGATTAGGGCTGTCAGGCACTGCGGTTGATATGGCGATGAATGTGAACGGCGAATATAACGGTCTGCATTTTTCGGCTGCTATGGTTACATTAGCGGCAGCTATTATCTTCACAGTATTCTTTAAAAATATTTTAAGTGCAATGCCCATCTTACTCGGAATCGTAATTGGTTATATTTACTCGGTGATTGTTGGAATCGTGGACTTCACAGCAGTACAAAATGCGAAGTTCTTTGCAATGCCTGACTTTTTAATACCGGGTATACATTATGACTTCCAAATTACAGGTGCTATATTCATCGGAATGGTGCCGATCGTTATCGTAACAATTTCAGAACATATCGGTCACCAGCTAGTATTGGGAAAAGTAGTAAACCGTAACTATGTGAAAGACCCTGGCTTACACCGCTCGCTTTTAGGGGATGGTCTTGGAACGCTTGCTTCGGCATTAATAGGTGGTCCGCCTAAAACAACGTATGGAGAGAACATCGGGGTACTTGCCATCACTCGCGTTTACTCGGTATATGTCATTTTAGGGGCAGCAGTCGTTGCGATTTTCGTTTCATTCTCAGGTCAGCTAATGGCTTTAATCGAAACAATTCCAACAGCAGTACTTGGCGGTATTTCAATCCTGTTATTCGGGATTATTGCATCAAGCGGTTTACGTATGCTAGTTGAAAATAAAGTGGACTTTGGAAACAACCGTAATATGGTCATTGCATCCGTCATACTGGTAGTTGGAATTGGCGGGGCAGCAATGCGCTTCACGGAAAGCTTTGCGATTGAAGGGATGGCATTAGCATCGATAATCGGTGTCATCTTGAACTTAGCATTGCCAGGTCGCGAAGCAGTAGAAAAAGATATTTACGAAACAGAAGAATAAAAAATACCTTTTAAAGATTGTCCAGAGAGGCAAGAAAGGGTATGACATGCAGAAGGGATCGTCTACAGTATGATACCTTACCTTGTCACACCCTCCAAGCCTCGCTAATGATATAGCGAGGCTTATTTATGAAGAGAGATTGTATATTTAAACAAAAAGTAGATTAAATATTCATAATGTAATAAAATAATATCAAGCTAGCATTTGCGCCGGGGCGTAATTGATATAAGCGGAGGCACCCACATGAAAAACTTATTATCGATGGAACATTTATCAAACGAAGAAATAATGATGATTTTAAATCGAGCACAGCATTTCGAAAATGGAGAAAAACCTGTGTTACCACGGGAATTTCATGTAGCGAACCTTTTCTTTGAGCCTAGTACACGTACAAAAACGAGCTTTGAAATGGCAGAGCGTCGGCTAGGATGTACGGTGATTCCGTTTGATGCGGAGTTCTCGAGCACAACAAAGGGAGAAACGCTGTACGATACAGTCAAAACATTGGAAATGATCGGAATCGATGCAGTCGTTATTCGGGATAAGGAAGATGAATATTACAACGAGCTTTTGGAAGGTATCGGATGTGCGGTCATCAATGCAGGAGACGGCGCAGGCCAGCATCCTTCCCAGTCACTGCTGGATTTATATACAATTCAAAAAGAGTTCGGACGATTTGAAGACCTGAATATTACGATCGTCGGTGATATTTCACATAGCCGTGTTGCAAAATCAAATGCGACTGCACTTACTCGTTTAGGGGCCAATGTTCGATTCCTTTGTCCGCCGGCATGGGCAGGTAATTTCGAAGCAGCACATAGCTGGGATGAAGTACTGGAAGACAGCGATGTCATCATGCTGCTGCGTATCCAGCATGAACGTCACTCTGTAAGTAAAAACTTTTCAAAAGAAAGCTACCATGCAGAATACGGCTTGACGATTGAACGTGAACAGCGGATGAAAGAATGGGCTATCATTATGCACCCGGCACCGGTAAACCGCGATGTGGAAATTGCGGATGCCCTTGTTGAATGTGGTCGTTCCCGCATTTTTGAACAAGTGCGAAACGGTGTATTTACACGAATGGCCATTTTAGAAACGATTTTGAAAGGAAGAGATCAATATGACAACAGTTATACAAAATGTGAAGCTACTCAATGAGGAAGGCGAATTAGTAGTATCTACTATTGTAATAGAAAACGGCAAAATCGCTTCGATTAATGGAGACATTCCAGCTGGCGCTAAGCTGATTGATGGTAAAGGCCATTTCGCATCACCAGGTTTTGTCGATGTACATACACACTTGCGTGAGCCTGGCTTTGAACATAAAGAAACGATCGCAACAGGCTCGGCATCTGCAGCAAAAGGCGGTTTTACAACAATTTGTGCGATGCCAAATACGAAGCCGGTACCGGATTCGGTAGAAAATATGCAGCTCATTAACGGATTGATCAAAGAAAGTGCAGTAATCCGAGTGTTACCATATGGTTCATTAACAAAAGATATTTCAGGTGAAGTTCGCACAAATATGCAAGAGTTAAAAGAACAGGGTGCAGTCGCTTTCTCGGATGACGGGATCGGAATTCAGCTAGCGTCGACAATGTACGAGCAAATGCAGCAGGCAGCACAACTCGATGCGGTTGTTGTTGCACACTGTGAAGATAATTCACTTATTTACGATGGTGTTATGCATGAAGGGAAACGCAATAAAGAGCTTGGCCTACTAGGAATTCCTTCCATTTGCGAGTCTGTACAAATTGCTCGTGATGTACTGCTGGCTGAAGCGGCCGGTGCACGATACCATGTATGCCACGTGTCGACGAAAGAATCAGTACGTGCAGTAAGGGATGCAAAAGCAGCAGGGATTAAAGTGACTGCGGAAGTTTGTCCACACCACCTCTTATTAGAGGAAATGGATATCCCATCAGATGATGCGAACTGGAAGATGAACCCGCCATTACGCGCTGCAGATGATAAAGATTCACTGCATGCGGCACTCTTGGACGGTACGATTGACTGTATCGCGACAGACCACGCACCACACACAGCAGAGGAAAAATGCTGCGGCATGGTTGGTGCGCCATTTGGAATCGTTGGTTTTGAGACAGCATTTCCGCTACTGTATACAAACTTTGTAGAGACAGGAAAATGGACATTAAAGCAGTTGGTCGACTGGATGAGTGTAAAAGCAGCCCAAATTTTCGATCTTCCATACGGAACATTGGAAGTTGGAGCTTCAGCGGATCTCGTACTAATCGATTTGGATAAGGAACAGGCAATCGATGCAGAAGGTTTTGTTTCTAAAGGACGCAATACACCATTTAACGGATGGACAGCAAAAGGATGGCCCGTAGTAACGATGTTTGAAGGCAATATTGTATATCAGGAGGCAGAATAATGAAAAAGCGGTTATTAATTTTAGAAGATGGCACTGTATTTACAGGGACTGCATTTGGAAGCGACAAAGCAAGTCAAGGAGAAGTTGTATTTACAACAGGGATGACAGGCTACCAGGAAACAATTTCTGACCCATCATTTTACGGGCAAATCGTTACATTAACATATCCGTTAGTCGGGAATTACGGCATTAACCGTGATGACTTTGAAGCAATCACTCCTGCAATCCGCGGTTTTGTAGTACGTGAATTGGCAGATCAACCATCAAACTGGCGCTCGGATATGTCATTGGGGGATTACTTGGCAGCACAAAATATCCCTGGCATTGAAGGAATCGACACACGAAAATTAACGCGCATTATTCGTGCAAAAGGAGCGGTACGAGCGATTTTAACAGAAGCAGATGCCGAAGTGGATGTTGAACAAATCGTCACTCAATTACAGGAAACACCTTATATTACCCACCATGTCCGTGAAGTATCGCCAAAAGCGGCATATCCATCACCAGGGCGCGGAAAACGTGTAGTTCTGATCGACTTTGGAATGAAGCACGGAATTTTACGCGAACTGAACAAGCGCGACTGTGATGTATTGGTCGTACCGTACAACACAACAGCTGAACAAATTCTGGCGATGCATCCGGATGGCATCATGCTGTCAAATGGTCCAGGGAACCCGGAAGATGTAACGGAAGGAATCGAAACAATTAAAGGACTAATCGGAAAAGTGCCAATCTTCGGTATTTGTTTAGGGCACCAGCTGTTTTCACTAGCTTGTGGGGCAAAATCGTTTAAATTGCCATTCGGTCACCGAGGCGGAAATCACCCAGTAAAAAATCTGCGTACTGGCCGCACGGATTTAACGAGCCAAAACCATGGCTATGCAATTGATATCGAGTCATTAAAAGATACTGATCTAGAGTTAACGCATGTCGCTTTAAATGATGGAACTTGTGAAGGGGTACGCCATAAGAAATATCCGATTTTCACTGTGCAGTACCACCCGGAAGCGTCACCTGGTCCGGAAGATTCAAACTACCTATTTGACGAATTTATCGAAATGATGGAAATCGAAGCAGCAAAGGAGAACCACCATGCCTAAACGTACAGATATAAATACAATTTTAGTAATCGGCTCAGGCCCGATTGTCATCGGTCAAGCAGCGGAATTTGACTATGCAGGAACACAAGCATGTCTTTCATTAAAAGAAGAGGGCTATAAAGTAATTTTAATCAACTCGAACCCGGCGACAATTATGACGGACACAGAGATCGCAGACAAAGTATATATCGAGCCAATCAGCCTTGAATTTGTATCACGTATTTTACGTAAAGAGCGTCCTGATGCCATTCTTTCTACATTAGGTGGTCAAACAGGATTAAATATGGCAATCGAGCTTGATGAGTCAGGCATTTTAGATGAACTAGGAATTGAAATTTTAGGTACGAAACTCGATGCGATTCATAAAGCTGAGGACCGTGACTTGTTCCGTAACTTAATGTATGAACTTGGTGCACCGGTTCCAGAGTCAGATATTATTCATAACATGGAAGAAGCGAAAGCATTCGTTGCAAAAATCGGTTATCCGGTAATCGTTCGTCCGGCTTTTACACTTGGCGGAACAGGCGGCGGAATTTGCTATAACGATCAGGACTTACAGGAAATTGTTACGTCTGGTTTAAAATACTCTCCTGTAACACAATGTTTACTGGAAAAATCAATCGCAGGCTTTAAAGAGATTGAATATGAAGTAATGCGTGATGCGGCGGATAATGCAATCGTAGTATGTAATATGGAAAACTTTGACCCTGTAGGTATCCATACTGGTGACTCGATCGTTGTAGCACCAACACAAACATTATCGGATCGTGAAAACCAGATGCTGCGTAACATTTCACTCGATATTATCCGTGCCCTAAAAATCGAAGGCGGCTGTAACGTTCAGCTGGCATTGGATCCTTACTCATTCCAATACTATGTAATCGAAGTAAACCCGCGTGTATCGCGTTCATCTGCACTAGCATCAAAAGCGACAGGCTATCCGATTGCGAAGCTTGCAGCAAAAATCGCAGTAGGACTTACACTGGATGAGATTAAAAACCCTGTTACAGGTTCAACATTTGCATGCTTTGAGCCGGCACTTGACTACATTGTCGCTAAAATTCCACGTTGGCCATTTGATAAGTTCGAATCGGCAAAACGTAACCTGGGCACACAAATGAAAGCGACCGGGGAAGTAATGGCACTCGGCCGCACATTTGAAGAAGCGATTTTAAAGGCAGTCCGTTCATTGGAAACCGGCCATGTCCATATTGAAATGAAAAATGCGGATGATTTAACTGATGTATGGATTGAAAAGCGTATTAAAAAAGCAGGGGATGAACGTCTATTCTTCATCGGTGAAGCGCTTCGCCGCGGTGTAACACCGGAAAAAATCCATGAATGGTCTGCAATTGACCTGTTCTTCTTAACGAAGCTGAAAAAAATTGTGGATATGGAAACAACATTGGCAGAAAACAAAGGCGATCAGGAAATTTTACGCACAGCGAAACGACTAGGCTTTGCAGATAAAAAAATTGCGCAGCTTTGGGAAATGGAAGAGCAGGCGGTTTATGAATTCCGTAAAGAGCATGGCATTATTCCAGTATATAAAATGGTGGATACATGTGCGGCGGAGTTCGAATCGAATACGCCATACTTCTACGGTACTTACGAGGAAGAAAATGAATCAATCCGTACTGACAAACCATCTGTTGTTGTACTCGGCTCAGGTCCGATCCGCATCGGTCAAGGTGTAGAGTTCGACTATGCAACAGTTCACTCAGTATGGGCAATTCAGGAAGCGGGCTATGAAGCGATCATCATTAACTCAAATCCAGAAACGGTTTCGACGGACTTCTCGATTTCGGATAAATTATACTTCGAGCCATTAACGATTGAAGATGTAATGCATATAATCGATCTGGAGCAGCCAATCGGCGTTGTTGTACAGTTCGGCGGGCAAACAGCGATCAATTTAGCGGATAAGCTGGAAGCGAACGGTGTGAAAATTTTAGGAACGACACTTGAAGATATCGACCGTGCGGAAAATCGCAATAAATTCGAAGCGGCATTACAAGAACTGAAAATTCCGCAGCCTCCTGGTGATACAGCAACATCAGCTGAAGGTGCGATGAAAATAGCGGAAGGTTTAGGGTTCCCTGTATTAGTTCGCCCATCCTATGTACTTGGCGGCCGTGCAATGGAAATTGTTTATAACATGGAAGAGCTTGCTCACTATATGGGGAATGCAGTAGAAGCATCACCGGATCACCCTGTATTGGTCGACCGTTACTTAACAGGACAGGAAATTGAAGTCGATGCCATTTGTGATGGTGTAAATGTGCTGATTCCAGGGATTATGGAGCATGTTGAGCGTGCAGGGGTGCACTCAGGTGACTCAATCAGTGTATACCCACCGCAAAAATTGACAGATGCCCAAAAAGAAACATTAGTAGACTATACGACACGCCTAGCGAAAGGCCTCGGCATTGTCGGGCTGATGAATATCCAATATGTAATGAGCGAAGGCGAAATTTATGTAATTGAAGTAAATCCACGCTCAAGCCGTACTGTACCGTTTTTAAGTAAAATTACAAATATTCCAATGGCAAATATCGCGACAAAAGCGATTCTTGGACAATCGATCATTGAACAAGGCTATCCAACAGGGCTTGCAAAAGAACAGCAAGGCGTATTCGTAAAAGTACCGGTATTCTCATTCGCGAAATTACGCCGTGTCGACATTACATTAGGGCCTGAAATGAAATCAACAGGGGAAGTAATGGGGAAAGACGCAACATATGAAAAAGCGTTATATAAAGGCTTCGTAGCAGCGGGTATGGAAATTAAAACACATGGTACCATCCTGTTCACTGTATCTGATAAAGACAAAGAGGAAGCGATTAATTTAGCGAAACGCTTCTCGACAGTCGGCTACCGCATTGTGGCAACGGAAGGTACAGCAAAAACATTTGAAGCAAATGGCATTAAAACAGACATCGTTGAAAAAATCGGCGGTAAAGGCAAAACATTGATCGATATGATTCAAAATGGTGAAGCCCAATTAGTTGTCAATACATTAACAAAAGGGAAACAGCCTGCGCGCGATGGCTTCCGTATTCGTCGTGAATCTGTTGAAAACGGCGTACCTTGCCTAACTTCACTGGATACAGCAGAAGCAATGCTGCGTGTAATTGAGTCAATGACATTTACAGCAGAAGAAATGCCGAAAGCGGAGGTAGTACACTAAAATGATCCGTCAAGAGAAAATGACTGTTATAGCGCAAAAACAGATTGCGACGAACATTTTCGAATTGACACTAAGAGGACAACTGGTTCAGGACATGACGCCTGGCCAGTTTGTTCATGTAAAGGTGTCGGATACATTCGAGCCATTGTTGCGTCGACCAATCAGTATTGCCAATGTAGATAAAGAAAAAAATGAATTTACGATGATTTACCGTGCAGAAGGGCGCGGCACGAAATTCCTTTCCGGAAACTGTAAAGGGGAAATCGTCGATGTGCTAGGCCCGCTCGGAAATGGTTTTCCGACAGAAGCAGCGCAACAAGGTCAGACAGCGCTTTTAGTAGGCGGGGGAATCGGTGTACCTCCATTGCACGAACTATCGAAGCAATTAAATGCACGCGGTGTGAAAACAATTCATGTACTTGGATTCCAGTCAGAGGACGTTTGTTTCTATGAGGAGCAGTTCACAGCAATGGGCGACACTTATTATGCGACAGTAGATGGTTCGAAAGGGACAAAAGGTTTTGTCACAACTGTATTTGATGAAGTGAACCCCCAGTTTGATGTTTTTTATGCATGTGGCCCATTGCCGATGCTGCGTGCATTGGAAGGCCACTACCCGGAAAAAGAAGGCTATTTATCATTTGAAGAGCGTATGGGTTGTGGCATTGGTGCATGTTTTGCCTGTGTATGCGCTACAGCCGGAAACTATGAAAAAGACTATGTAAAAGTATGCTCGGATGGACCAGTATTCCCGAAAGGAGTTGTCGCATTATGAGCCGATTAAATATAGAACTACCGGGATTGGAACTGAAAAATCCGATTATGCCCGCCTCAGGCTGCTTCGGTTTTGGGCGGGAATATGCACAGCTTTATAATTTATCGAAGCTTGGGGCAATTATGATTAAAGCGACAACCGTTGAAACTCGTAAAGGGAATCCGACACCTCGTGTAGCAGAAACATCCGCTGGAATGCTGAATGCAATCGGTTTACAAAATCCGGGCATCGAAAAAGTTATGGCAGAAGAATTGAAGTTTTTGGAAGGCTTTGATGTACCGATTATCGCAAATGTTGCAGGAACAGAAGTTGCGGATTATGTAGAAGTTGCAGAACGTATTTCAAAAGCGCCAAATGTAAAAGCGCTGGAATTAAATATTTCATGCCCAAACGTAAAATGCGGTGGTATCCAATTTGGGACAGATCCAGCAACAGCTGAACAATTGACAGCTGCTGTAAAGGCAGTTTCAAGCGTTCCGGTTTATGTAAAATTATCGCCGAATGTAACGAATATTGTCGATATCGCCAAAGCTGCCGAAGCAGGAGGGGCGGACGGAATTACGATGATTAATACACTTGTCGGCATGCGTTTGGATGAGCGTACAGGAAAGCCGGTCATAGCAAACGGGACGGGCGGGTTATCCGGCCCTGCAATTAAACCTGTCGCAATCCGTATGGTCTACGATGTGTACAAAGCGGTGAATATCCCGATTATCGGCATGGGCGGAATCACCTGTGCACAAGATGTCATAGATTTCATGTCTGCAGGTGCATCGGCCGTTGCAGTTGGTACAGCGAATTTCGTCGATCATTTCGTATGTCCGACGATCATTGATGAATTGCCGGCAAAATTGGATGCTTTAAATGTAGCGCATATTGCAGAAATTATTGGAAGGAGCCACCGCTAATGTTTAATAAAAAACCGATTATTGCTTTGGATTTTCCAAGCGAACCTGATGTCATGAATTTTTTGGCGCAATTTGAAGAAAAGTTATTTGTCAAAATCGGGATGGAGCTATATTTACAGGAAGGTCCGGACATCGTTCGCAAGGTGAAAGATGAAGGACATAATATTTTCCTGGATTTAAAGCTGCATGATATTCCGAATACAGTAAAATCGGCAATGAAGGGCTTGGCGCGCCTCCATGTAGATTTAGTGAATGTCCATGCTGCAGGTGGCCGTGCCATGATGGAAGGGGCTATAGAAGGTTTGGAAGCCGGTACTGAGGCAGGGAGAACGCGTGCTGACCTCATTGCAGTCACACAGCTGACATCGACGACAGAACCGCAAATGCAAGCAGAACAGGGGATTCCTTTGTCGCTTAGCGAATCGGTTTTACAATATGCAACATTAACGAAGCAAGCAGGACTAAACGGTGTCGTATGCTCAGTACATGAAGCACAGGCAATCCGCAAAGTTTGCGGCGATGACTTTTTGCGTGTGACACCAGGTATACGCATGCTCGGCGGGGACGCACATGACCAAAAGCGTATCGCTACACCTGATGGCGCAAAAAAAGATGGTTCATCACTGATTGTAGTAGGTCGTGCTGTTACAGCCGCAGCCAATCCAGTGGTTGCTTATAAAGAAGTTTGTAAATTATGGGAGGAAAACTAATGTCATTACAAAACGAAATCGCGCACGCAATGTTAAAAGTGGGAGCTGTCGAGTTGAATCCGACGCAGTTATTTACATGGGCTTCCGGCATTAAATCGCCTATATATTGCGATACACGTTTAACTATTTCTGATCCAGCTATCCGCAAACAGCTAGCAAATGGTTTGGCTTCTTTGATAAGCGAAAATTTTGAGGGCTGTGAAGTTGTTGCAGGCACGGCAACAGCGGGGATTCCCCATGCCGCATGGGTGGCGGACATTTTGCAATTGCCTATGGTATATGTGCGTTCAAAAGCAAAGGAACATGGACGCGGCAACCAAATTGAAGGGAAATATTCAAAGGGCCAAAAAGTTGTCGTGGTGGAAGATATCGTCTCGACAGGAGGTTCCTCGATAACGGCAGTGGAAGCCTTAAGAGCAGCTGGCTGTGAAGTTTTAGGGGTTGTATGTGTATATACATATAATTTGCCGAAAGCGGAGGGAGCGTTTGAAGCAACAGGTGTAAAATATATTTCTTTAACGAATTTCGATTGCTTAATCGATGCGGCTAAAGAATCAGGGTCTATTCAAGAAACGGAAATTCCATTCTTAAAAAACTGGCATAAAGACTTGAAAGAAGGTAGTTTGAAATAAAAAAATATTAAAATAATTCAAAAACGTGTGAAGTTATAAAAAATTATTCTTTACACGTTTTTGCTATAGTTATATAATTCCTTTATAAATTTATCAGTTTTTTTAAAAATGAAGTTTAATAAAAAGAGAGGCTATTAAACTTCGATGGGAATTTGTTATGTTTGTTTTGCGTATTTAACAACATAAATTTAATCTTAAAAGCCTATTTTTTGAAATGAATTATCGGAAAATTAAAATTTCAAAGAATAGTTTGCTATTGATAAAAGAAAAATGTTAAATTAGAATAGTTAGAAAGTTTAATAATTGACATGTAAATTTTTTTATGGATAATTTATATTGAAATACGAAAATTTAACAAATTGTTAACATTTAGAAAAGACTGAGAATTAGTAAAGTTTAAATTTCCCCTTGGGAGGGTATAAAACCCGTTTGGGAAAATTTAGAGCTTCAGCGGATATGACGGATTCGGTTGCCATTATGCTGGGGCGTAATTGATTATAGAGCGAGTTTAGCTGAGCTGAATGAATGTTTACGAAGAAAGGAGCGGTTATTTAATGTCTACGAATGAATTATTAGAAATCCGAAATTTACGTACTAGTTTCCGAATTAGAGATACATACTACCCAGCTGTAGACAATGTTTCGTTAACGCTTCGCAAAAATGAGATTTTAGCAATCGTTGGAGAATCAGGTTGCGGAAAAAGTACATTGGCAACTTCAGTAGTTGGATTACATAATTCAAATACAACAAAAGTTGAAGGTGAAATTCTTTACAACAATCAAAATCTAGTTAATTTGACGGAAGACCAATTTAACAAGTTGCGGGGAAATGACATAGGATTCATTTTCCAAGATCCGTTATCTGCATTAAATCCTTTAATGCGCATCGGGGAACAAATTGAGGAAGGTTTAGTTTATCATACAAAATTAAACAAGCAAGAACGTGAGAAGCGTGTGTTGGAATTATTGGATCAAGTAGGCATTGCCAATATGGAGCGTGTAGCAAAACAATTCCCGCACCAATTATCCGGTGGAATGCGCCAGCGTGTCATGATTGCGATTGCATTATCGGGTAAACCGGCAATTATTATCGCCGACGAACCGACAACGGCGCTTGATGTAACGATTCAAGCACAAATTTTAGACTTGCTGAAAACGCTTCAAGATGAAATTCAATCAGGAATTATTTTAATTACGCATGACTTAGGCGTCGTAGCCGAAGT
Organism: Solibacillus silvestris; assembly: GCF_051967575.1. Classification (NCBI taxonomy): domain Bacteria; kingdom Bacillati; phylum Bacillota; class Bacilli; order Caryophanales; family Caryophanaceae; genus Solibacillus; species Solibacillus silvestris. The sequence goes on along the minus strand of NZ_JBQCJW010000019.1, from coordinate 45,218 downwards.
TGCAGATCGTGTTGCTGTTATGTACGCTGGTGAAGTTATTGAAGAAGCGCCAGTTGTAGAATTGTTCAGAAATCCGAAGCACCCGTATACAAGATCGTTGCTGAAATCGATTCCTCAAACGAATAGCGAAAATGAACAATTAGAAGTCATTCAAGGGATGGTGCCTTCGCTTATGAAGCTGCCGCGTCAAGGCTGTCGATTCTCATCACGTATCCCGTGGATTCCACAATCAGCACATGAAGCAAATCCACAGCTTCATGAAGTTGCGCCAGGGCATCTTGTACGCTGCACTTGCTGGAAGGAATTCCACTTTGAGGATGAGGAAGGGAGCGTAAATCGATGAGTTTCATGCAAGTAGAAGATTTAAAAGTCCACTATCCTATCCGTGGCGGTTTTTTTAACACAGTAGTTGACCATGTTTATGCAGTGGACGGTGTGACGATGGAATTTGAACGCGGAAAAACTTACGGTCTCGTAGGCGAATCCGGTTCAGGGAAATCAACGACTGGTAAAGCGATAATCGGATTGGAAAAAATCACTTCCGGCCGCATCATTTATGAAGGCAAAGAAGTGACAAATGCGCGCCGTAAACGCGATTCGGCATATAATCGCGATATTCAGATGATTTTCCAGGATTCTCATTCTAGTATGAATCCACGTAAGCGTGTATTGGATATTTTAGCGGAGCCAATCCGCAACTTTATGAAACTATCACCGCAGGAAGAGCGCAAACGCATTAATGAGCTTCTAGCAATCGTAGGGATGTCTGAAGATGTTTTGCTAAAATATCCGCATGAATTCTCCGGGGGGCAAAAGCAGCGTCTAGGTATCGCCCGAGCGGTAGCATGCAACCCTAAAATGATTATTGCGGATGAGCCGGTATCGGCGCTTGATTTATCCGTTCAGGCACAAGTTTTAAACTTTATGAAGGAAATTCAAGAACAATACGGAATTAGTTATTTATTCATCTCACACGATTTAGGTGTTGTTCGCCATATGTGTGACCATATCTCTATCATGTATAAAGGCAGATTCGTAGAAACAGGTAAGCGTGATGATATTTACACAAATCCGCAGCATATTTATACAAATCGTTTGCTTTCCGCAATTCCTGATATTGAGCCTGAAACTCGGATTGAGCGAAAGCTTGAGCGCCAAAAAGTTGAAGCAACATATCGCGAAGAACAGCATAAGTATTACGATAAGGATGGAAAAGTATATCCTTTAAAATCGATTTCAGATACACATAAAGTGGCCATGTCTGAAGATGAAAAGGAGCGTGTATAGTATGTGGAAAACGATAGTTCGCCGTATATTAATAATGATTCCGCAGCTATTTATTTTAAGTCTCCTAATTTTCATATTAGCGAAACAAATGCCCGGAGATCCATTTACAGGGCTGATCACACCGGAAACAGACCCGAACGTAATTGAAGAATTACGTGTTAAAGCAGGCTTCTATGATCCATGGTATGTCCAATACTATAACTGGATTGTGAATGCGGCCCAAGGTGATTTCGGTCAAAGCTATACGCATAAAAAGCCGGTAGCAGATGTTATTGGCGACCGTGCGATGAATACATTTTTACTATCATTGCTAAGTGTAATTTTCGTATATGCACTAGCAATTCCTTTAGGGGTATTAGCAGGACGGTATCAGGAATCGTTTTTGGATAAATCCATTGTATTATACAGTTTTATATCATATGCGATTCCAACATTCGTATTATCCTTAATTTTCGTTTATATTTTCGGCTATCGATTAATGTGGTTCCCTACTACCGGAACAGTCGATATCGGCGTTGATGAAGGAACACTTGCATACTACTGGAGTCGATTCCACCATCTATTATTGCCTGCTGGAACATATGCGTTATTAGGTACAACAGGGATTATCCAATATTTACGTACAGAGATTATCGATGCGAAAACGATGGATTATGTAAAAACTGCCCGCAGTAAAGGGATTCCGATGAAGAAAGTATATTCTCGACATATTTTCCGTAACTCTTTACTTCCAATTGCAGCATTCTTAGGCTTCACGATTACAGGTTTACTTAGTGGCTCTATTTTCATCGAAACCGTATTCGCGTATCCTGGTATGGGTAAATTATTTATCGATTCGATTTTAAGTCGCGACTATAGTGTTATTACAACACTTGTTATGTTATTTGGCTTCTTATCATTATTAGGTAGTCTATTGTCCGATATTATTTTAAGTATTGTGGATCCGCGAATTCGCATAGACTAATCAATTAATAATGACTAAGGAGAGGTGATTTTAATCATGGAAAACAAAAACGAACAAACAGTGGAAAAATTAGAATCTCAAAGCTCTCCACCAACTGGTATTCAAGTTGTTTTGCGGGAGTTTAAAAAAGATAAATTAGCTATGTTCTCATTAATAGGCATTATTTTGTTAATGCTAGCAATTGTGGTATTAGCGTTCGTCATTGACCAAGCTGAAGTAATGAAAATTCAATTATTGGAGCGCTTCACTGAACCAGGTGTTCGCGGATATATTCTTGGCGCTGATGAAGCTGGACGGGATATGTTCGGACAGTTGATCATCGGTGCAAAAAATTCCATCTTAATTGCTATCGCGATTACGATTCTTGCAAATGTTGTCGGTATCGGACTTGGTATTATTATGGGATATTATGGAGGGTTTATTGATAACTTCTTCATGCGTATTATCGATTTTTTCATTACTCTACCTACTACAATGATTATCATCGTAGTCGTAACAATCATTCCATCATACGGAATACTAGATCTAATCTTAATTATTGCAGCATTTCAATGGATGTCGACGGCCAGACTTGTGCGATCCAAGGCACTGTCTGAAGCACGACGCGATTACATCAGTGCCTCGAAAACAATGGGTACAAGTGATTTCGCGATCATGTTTAAAGGTCTATTGCCAAACTTAAGCTCTCTATTAATCGTTGAAGTTACGTTAAGCTTCGCGGGTAATGTAGGGATTGAAACTGGTCTTTCATTCTTAGGTTTCGGCTTGCCACCGTCAACACCAAGTTTAGGAACTTTAGTAAGTTATGCTATGAACCCGATAATCTTATCGAGTAAATGGTGGATATGGTTGCCTGCATCGATATTAATTTTAGTATTGATGCTTGGTATAAATTACGTTGGCCAGGCGTTACGACGCGCAGCTGACGCAAAACAACGTTTAGGATAAAAAGGGAGGAAAAACAAATGAAGAAAAAGAAAGGTTTAATGCTTTCATCTGTATTTGCTACTGCTTTAGTATTGGCAGCTTGTGGAGGAGATGACGAAACTTCAACTGAAAAAAAACCAGCTGAAAATAATGAAGGCACAAAAACAGAAGAAACAAAAAATGACGGCGATTCTACTGCACAAACACCTACATTACCTGAAGAAGTGACAAATGATGGTGACGCTATCGCTGGCGGTACATTAAAGTATGCATTAGTAACAGACTCTCCATTCCAAGGAGTTCTGTTAGCTGAGCTATATGAAAATGCTTATGACTCTGAAATTTTTGAATTCATGACAAACTCAATTTTCGCTACAGACGGTGACTTCTTAATCACTGACGAGGGTATCGCAAAGTTAGATGTTGATGCTGAAAACAATAAAGTAACAATTACTATTCAACATGATGTTAAGTGGTCTGACGGTACAACATTAACTGCCGATGACATCATTTATTCTTATGAAATTATCGGTCACCCGGAATACACGGGCATCCGCTATGATGGCGACTTCCAAAATATCATCGGTGCTGCTGAATATAAAGCAGGTAAGGCTGATTCAATCTCTGGCATTAAGAAAATCGACGACAAAACTGTAGAAATTTCAATGACAAAAGTTTCTCCGGCGATTTATTCTGGCGGTGACGGTTTATGGGGATATGCAGCACCTAAACATTACTTGGAAACAACACCGATCAAAGATTTAATTTCTTCACCGCAAGTTCGTAAGGCTCCAGTTACTTTAGGACCTTTCAAATTAGACAAATTAGTTGACGGCGAGTCTGTTCAATTCGTGGCAAACGAACACTACTGGCAAGGTAAGCCGAAGCTGGATAAAGTCGTATTGCAAGTTGTACCTTCATCTTCTATCGGTGAAGCATTGCGTACAGGTCAATACGATATGGCATCTTCTTACCCGACAACTCAGTATGATGGCGTAAAAGATCTGCAAAATTTAACTGTGTTGGCACGTCCGGAGATGGCATATTCTTATTTAGGCTTCAAGCTTGGTAAATGGGATGCAAAAGCTGGGGAAGATAAGACTGGCTTAAACATTACGGATGAAAACGCGAAAATGAACGATGCGAAATTGCGTCAAGCGATCGCTTATGCAATTGACGTTGAGCAAGTAACAGAGCGCTTCTACCAAGGGTTGCGTTCACGTGCAACATCATTAATCCCGCCAGCGTTCTCTACATTCCATGACAACACTTTGGAAGGATTCAACTATGATCCGGAAAAAGCGAAAGCATTATTGGATGAAGCGGGATACAAAGATGTTGATGGCGACGGAATCCGCGAAGACAAAAACGGCGAGAAATTCTCAATCCGCATGGCGGGTATGTCAGGTTCGGATACTGACGAAGCAATCGTTGAGTACTACCGTCAAAACTGGAAAGAAGTTGGGCTGGATGTACAGTTAACGACAGGCCGCTTAATCGAGTTCAACAGCTTCTACGACAAAGTAAAAGCTGATGATCCGGAAATCGATATGTTCATGGCTGCATGGGGAACTGGTTCAAACCCATCTCCGCTTGGCTTATATGGTGAAGCTTCTGCATTCAACTACAGCCGTTTCGTAACACCTGAATTACAAACATTATTGGCAGATATCGACTCTAAAGAAGCGATCGATTCTAGCTACCGTGCTGATGCATTCCGTGCATGGGAAGAGTATATGTTCGAACAAGCAACAACGATTCCAACATACTTCCGTACAGAAATCATCCCGGTTAACAAACGTGTCAAACACTTCAATGCTAGCTGGGCAAATTTAACTGATTGGCATGAAGTTGAAGTAACAGCTGAAGATCCAATTAAATAATCTTTAGTATATAGGAACCGCTTAGAAAATTTTCTGAGCGGTTTTTTCGCATTTGACAAAATTTTGAAATTTTGATATATGATTAATTGTTTTATCAAGCTTTGCTTAATAAATGGAAAAGCATGTGTGAAATTATACCGAGCATAATAATTGTGTGAGAATATTCTATTTTTGAGAAGGGATTTTCTGTTTAAGTGTAGAATGTTGTTATTGTCTGGGAAAATGACAATGCATTATGTAGTTTTCGTTTTTCTACATAAGCAGGACAAAAAACGCAAAAGGGACATATTAAGGGAGGAAAATTTTATGGACGCAACTTTAAATTCAAGAATCCGTAATGGCGCTTTGGAAAATAAAGTGGTATCGGCGGAAACAGCAGCTTCATGGATTAAAGATGGTATGGTCGTTGGTATGAGCGGGTTCACACGTGCAGGGGATGCAAAGACGGTACCGTTAGCTTTAGTTGAAAAAGCAAAAAACGAAAAGTTCCAAATTGACGTCTATACTGGCGCGTCATTAGGGCCAGAAGTGGATCAGCTAATGGCAGAGGCGGGAATTATCCGCAAACGTGCACCATATCAAGGAGACCCGGCGATTCGTAAAATGATCAACTCCGGGAAAGTTTTATATACGGACATGCATTTATCGCATAACGCGGAATTGTTCCGTCAAGGGATTATCGGACCGATTGATTTTGCGATTATTGAAGCGACGGCAATTACTGAGGATGGCATGATTATTCCGACGACTTCAATTGGCAACTCGCCGATTATCGTTCAAATGGCAAAGGAAATTATTGTCGAACTAAATCCGGAACAGCCGAATCTAGAAGGAATTCATGATATATATTTACCGGGACCACAAGGTGAGCGTGAACCGCTGCCACTCCTTTCTGCGAGTGATCGCATTGGTACAACCGGCATTCCGGTAGACGTAAATAAAATTAAAGGCATTGTCCATTCCACGATTAAAGATGCACCATCATTAATTGTCGATCCAGATGAGGAAACTGAGCAAATTGCACAGCACTTACTGAAGTTTTTACGTGACGAGATTACTGCTGGTCGTTTACCGAAAAACTTATTGCCTTTACAGTCAGGTGTAGGTTCTGTAGCAAATGCCGTTTTAAATGGTTTTTTAAACTCGGAATTTGAGGAGCTGGAAATATTCTCGGAAGTATTGCAAGATGCTGTATTCCACTTGTTGGATGCGAACAAAGTGAAGGTCGCTTCAGGTACTTCGATTACATTAAGCGAAGAATGCGGGAAGCGAGTATACGGCAATATAGATCAATATAAAGATCGTTTAGTGCTGCGGCCGCAGGAAATTTCAAACCATCCTGAAGTGATTCGCCGTCTTGGCATTATTGCGATAAATACAGCATTAGAGGTCGATATATATGGAAATGTCAACTCGACGCATGTAAATGGTACACATATGATGAACGGTTTGGGCGGTTCAGGCGATTTTACACGAAATTCGCGTCTTGGCATTTTCGTAACGAAATCTTACGCAAAAGGCGGGGACATTTCATCGATTGTTCCAATGGTTGCCCACCACGATCATACAGAGCATGATGTGGATGTTATCGCTACTGAGCAAGGGATTGCGGATTTACGAGGCATGGCCCCAAAAGAACGCGTAAAAGCTATTATCGAAAACTGTGTACATCCGGACTATAAGGAAGCATTATGGGACTACTACAACGGTGCTGTCGAAAAAACAGGGAATGCCCATACTCCGCATGATTTGGAAAAAGCTTTGTCATGGCATGTGAATTACCAGAAAAATAAAACAATGAAGCAATAATATAAAAACGGGAGTCCCGGCTAATCGGGACGCCCGTTTTGTTGTGAAGTACATGAAGAATATATGAAACAAGCAATTATTCAGAAGCTTTGTTTAAGTACCAGTGCTTAAAGCGATCATTATTTTTTCAATTGCATTACAACAGCTTCATCTGGTGTGACATAAAGTGTTTTTTGTTCAAAATAAATGACAAATCCAGGTTTTGCGCCATTCGGTTTTTTTACATGGCGAATTTCCGTATAATCCACTGGGACAGAGGATGATTCGCGCGCTTTCGAAAAGTAGGCGCTTAATATTGCTGCTTCCTTCAATGTTGTCTCATCCGGATCTTCTGCGTGAATTACAACATGCGAGCCTGGGATATCTTTTGTATGAAGCCAAATGTCATTGCGTTTCCCGATTTTGAACGTCAAATAATCATTTTGCTTATTGTTTTTACCGACGGAAATTGCGACGCCTGTAGAGGATACAAACTTTTCAGGCTCTGGTTTCGTCGGTTTCTTTTTCCGTTTTGCTTGGCGGATACGAAGCAACCCTTGTTCGGCAAGTTCTTCGCGAATTTCTTCTATATCGGCAGGTGAAGCTTGTTGCACTTGCTGTGTGAGCATTTCCAAATAATTGATATCGTCCGCCGCTTTTTGCTGCTGCTCCTCAATCATGATTAAAGCTGTTTTTGCTTTATTGTACTTTATATAATAGCTTTGAGCATTTTCAATTGGCGTTTTACGCGGGCTGATAGGTATTCTTACCGTTTCGGCATTTTCGCTATAATAATTTTCAATATCGACAAATTCCGCGCCTTTTGAAAAGTTGTACAGATTAGCCATTAATAGCTCACCGTAAAGCTGGAACTGTTCTAAATTTTGCGCGCGTTCAAAATCCTGTTTGAGCTTTTTTTGTTTAAGCTTTAATTTGTTTAATTCATTTTGCAGCCAACGTTCCAAATCACCGGCCTGTTGTTTCACGCGATCGCGTTTTGCCCGGGCAAAAAATACACGGTCCAGCAATTCGCCAAGCGTATTATAATTTGCGGCAGCGCCTGATAAATGCGTTAAGTTTGTTGGCGAAAAATAGCTTTTGCCGTCCTGTTCCACATATGTCGGGTGTGCGCCCGTGACAATTTCATTCATGAGCTGTCTGCATGCGGTAACAACATCTGTTGTAGAGATGCGATGCAATAATTCGTTTGCATGCAGCGGGGAGAATCCGGCAAACTGTTCAACAATTTCCTTTGATGAAGCTTGTTTTGAGAAAAATTGTTTGATTTCTTCATCGGATAAGCTTGTGAGCGCCACTTTTTGCTGCTTTGGCGGGGCTATATATTGCTGGCCGGGCAATACCGTGCGATAGCTGTTCATCGAAGGTGGCAAATGTTTTAAACTATCGATGATTTTATCGTTTTCTGCATCGATTAATAGTAAATTACTATGTCTCCCCATGACTTCAATGATGAGCTTTCGCTTTACCGCATCACCGATTTCATTTTTGCTATCAATTTCAAATGTGATGACGCGTTCAAAGGCGTCCTGGGCGATCGACGAAATAAAGCCGCCTTCAATATGTTTCCGTAAAAGCATGCAAAACATCGGTGGATCTGCAGGATTTTCGATTGATTGTTCTGTTATATGAACACGGGAATAGGAAGGGTGTATAGAAAATAATAATTTTGCGTTTCGGCCGGATGCACGGATCTGTAATACGACTTCAAGTGCATTCGGCTGATAAATTTTTGTAATTCGTCCAGATGTTAAGCCTTGTAATTCTTTGCTCATTGAACGAGTAAATAGTCCGTCAAATGCCATCTTTATGCCTCTTTCATTAAATAAGTCTCTTTGCTTATTTCATCATACCATTTTTTCGTTCGAACCTGTAGTTATCGTAAATTCTTATTATATAAAGGAAACGAATTTGCCGTCTCTGGATGGGGAGCTGACTTCCATTCTAATCAACGTTTTAAATTTAACGTCCTCCTCTTAAGTAAATATTGATAATTAAAAAATATTTTATTGCATCCGATCTGTGATAAAATATATATTTGGATAATAGACGATAACGCAAAATCGATAAAACATATGCTATAATTGATACAATATGCAAAGAAGGATGTGACGAACCTTGGTACGCAGTATGACCGGATTCGGCAGGGGGGTCACAACAACGAAAAACTTTCAACTCACGGTTGAAATTCGTGCTGTGAATCATCGTTTTTTAGAAATCAATACGAAGTTTCCGAAAGAATGGATGGAATCTGAAGTAGTTGCAAAAAAAATGTTGTCGGATGCTGTTTCTCGTGGGAAAATAGATGTTATCATTTTTCTTAAAGAATTGCAGGATACACAGCAAACGATTCAAATTAATTGGTCGCTGCTCAATGCTTTGCTTCAGGCGAAAGAGGAATTGTCGCAAAAGGTTTCAATGGAAGAAAAGTGGACAATGCAGGAAATTGTAAGCTTAGAGCAAGTGCTGCAAGTCGAAAAAGTGGAATTTATGCAAGAAGAGATAATTGAAGCCGTTAAAAGTGCATTGGCAGAAGCAATTTCAAACTTGGTTGCAATGCGCGAGCGAGAGGGACAAGGCTTGGAGCAGGTAATGCTGCAGTATAAAGCAGAGCTTGAGACACAAATTGCGCAAATTCGCCGTGATGCACCACTTGCTGTCGGAAAATATCGTGAGCGTTTAATGAGCCGTTTGGAAGAAGTGGCGAGTGGTCAAGCCTTGGATGATCGTTTACTTACAGAAGTTGCCATATTTGCTGAGCGAATCGATATTACGGAGGAACTTGATCGGTTGGAAAGCCACTTTGATCAGTTGGCCGAAACATTAAACGAAACTGTCGCCATTGGACGCAAGCTTGACTTCATCATGCAGGAAATGAACCGTGAAATAAATACAATTGGTTCGAAAAGTCAGTCGACCCATTGTTCAGCAGCAGTTGTGCAAGCGAAAACAGTTTTGGAAAAAATGCGGGAACAAGTTCAAAATATAGAGTAAAATAAAGGAGTTACTTATGAAGAAACAACGTGGATTATTAATTGTTTTATCTGGTCCATCAGGTGTCGGAAAAGGGACAGTGCGTAAAGAGCTCTTTTCACAGCCTGATACAAATTACGAATATTCGATTTCGATGACGACACGTAATCCTCGCGAAGGAGAAGTAGATGGTGTAGACTATTTCTTTAGAACACGCGGGGAATTCGAAGCGTTAATCGAGCAAGGAGGGTTGCTTGAACATGCGGAGTTTGTCGGCAATTACTATGGAACACCTCTTGCATATGTACAGGAAACGCTCGAAGCCGGACGCGATGTCTTCCTGGAAATTGAAGTACAAGGAGCAGCTCAAATTCGTGAAAAAGCACCAGATGCGTTGTTTATCTTTTTAGCACCACCAAGCATTACGGAACTTGAGCAGCGTTTAGTCGGACGCGGTACGGAAACGGAAGATGTAATCGCCCGCCGCATTGCTACAGCTCGTGAAGAGGTGGAAATGATGAGCCTTTACGATTATGTTGTGGAAAACGACCAAGTTCAAACTGCATGTGATAAAATTAATGCAATTATTGTAGCCGAGCATTGTCGTAGAGAACGTGTAGAAAAACGATATTTGTCAATGTTGAGAGGAGAATGAAACCATGTTATACCCATCAGTGGATAATTTAAAAAAGCAAATCGATTCTAAGTATTCTTTAGTGAGCCTGGCATCAAAACGTGCGCGCCAAATGCAGGAGGAGGGCGGCGAACATTTAGGTTCATACGTTTCTTACAAGCCGGTAGGAAAAGCATTGGAAGAAGTGGCTGCCGGCAAGTTGCGTAAAGTTCAGCAAGATGCTTCAACTGTTTATGAAGACGAAATTTAGTTTTTTAGTGTAATCGAATAGCACTTGAGTAGAAGCTCCCTTAGAATCTTTCTTTGGGGGCTTATCCTTTGAAAGGCGGTTGAAATCATGAAAAAAAACAATATATTGCTATGTGTTTCAGGTGGGATTGCGGTGTATAAAGCTGTAGCATTAGTGAGCAGATTATCGCAGGCAGGCTTTAATGTAAAAGTAATTATGACAGCTTCCGCACAAAAATTCGTCACACCTTTAAGCTTTCAAGTAATGTCAAAAAACGATGTGTTTTACGATACATTCGATGAAAAAGATTCGGAAGTCATTGCCCATATTGATTTAGCGGATTGGGCTGATTTAGTTATCGTGGCGCCGGCGACTGCGAATATCATTGCCAAAATGGCTCATGGAATGGGCGATGATATGGCAACGACAACTTTGCTTGCAACAACCGCACCAGTATGGGTGGCGCCGGCTATGAATGTTCATATGTATGAGCACCCTGCTGTTCTTCGCAATATTGCACAGCTTCACAAAGACGGCATTCGTTTTATCGAACCGTCTGAAGGATTTTTGGCATGCGGCTATGTAGGGAAAGGTCGTCTGGAAGAGCCGGAAAAGATTACGGCACTCGTCGAAAGGTATTTTCATGAGCAAATGGGAAGCGATGGACAATGAAATTTGCACAAGTGATCGTCGATGTTTCAGCATATCCGGTCGACCGTCCATTTGATTATTTAATACCAGAAGATTGGGAGGAACTAATTGATCTAGGCTGTCGTGTCAAAGTGCCATTCGGTCCGCGCAATGTTCTCGGTTTTGTCACAGGTATTTCATCGCAATCGGATGTTCCTGTAGAAAAGTTGAAGGCGGTAGCGGAAATCCTGGATCTGGAATCGGTATTGACGGAAGAAATGCTACACTTGGCAAAATGGCTAAAGCATCGAACGATATGCTATGAAATTGACGCCCTGCAAGTGATGCTCCCGAGTGCATTGCGCGCAAAATATGAAAAGTATGCGGTCCTGCTGAACGATGCGGCACAATTACCAGAACAAATAAAGCCGTATTTTGAAACGACGGCAAAAGTGAATTTGGCGCAATTTGAGAAGGCGGATTTATTCAAGCCGCTGAAACGGGCAATAAAAGATAGACTTATAATTATAGAAAATGAAGTAAAACAAAAAGGCCATGTCAAGCAAATACGCAAAGTGCAAATTCATTCGCGCGAGCAATTGGAAAAAGTTCAGCAGGAAATGGGAAAACGGGCACCGAAGCAGTTTGCATTAATCGAATGGATGATGCAACATGCCGAAGAAGTATTTTTGCCTGATGATATATGCGAGGCTGTCCAAATTACAAATAGTGTATTAAATACAGTCATTCATAAAGGAGCGGCAACGTATATTCAAGAGGAAGTATATCGCGATCCGTTTACGAAAGATGTTGTGCAAACGGACTTTTTGCAATTGACAGACGAGCAGGAGCAAGCACTTGCGAAAATTACTGCATCGATGGATGACAAGCGCCAGGAAACTTTTTTGCTTCACGGGATTACAGGCAGCGGAAAAACAGAAGTGTATTTGCAGGCGATTCAACGCACAATTGCAGATGGAAAAGAAGCAATTGTATTAGTGCCTGAAATTTCATTGACACCACAAATGACAGAGCGCTTTAAATCACGTTTTGGCGATGAAGTAGCAGTCATGCATAGCGGATTATCTGTCGGTGAAAAATATGATGAATGGCGGAAAGTGCAGCAAGGGAAAGTGAAGGTTGTCGTTGGTGCACGCTCGGCTGTTTTTGCTCCGTTCAAAAATTTAGGGCTGTTCATTTTGGATGAAGAGCATGAGTCGACATATAAACAAGAAGATTCTCCACGCTATCATGCGCGTGATGTAGCGATTTGGCGCGGGGAATATTACAATTGCCCAGTGATTTTAGGCAGTGCGACACCCGCATTGGAATCTTTTGCACGTGCGAAAAAAGGGGTATATACATTATTGACTTTGGAAAATCGCGCGAAAAATCAAGCATTGCCGGTCGTTCATATTGTGGATATGCGTGAACAGCTGCAATCAGGGAATCGTTCGATGTTTTCCGATCCGCTGATGGAGGCGCTGCGGGATCGGCTCGATAAAAAAGAGCAAACGGTGCTCTTTTTAAACCGCCGAGGCTATTCGTCATTTGTGCTGTGCCGTGATTGCGGAACGACGGTACAATGTCCAAACTGCGATATTTCATTGACATATCACCGTTACCAAGAAAAGCTGAAATGTCATTATTGCGGCCATGATGAATATATTCCGGAGATATGTCCTGAATGTCAGAGCGAGAATATCCGCTATTTCGGGACAGGTACCCAAAAGGTGGAAGAGGAAATTTATAAATTGTTCCCAGAGGCGCGCGTCCTTCGAATGGATGTCGATACGACGAAGCAAAAAGGGGCGCATGAAAAAATGCTTGATGCGTTCGGTCGGGGAGAAGCCGATATATTGCTCGGCACGCAAATGATCGCAAAAGGGCTTGACTTCCCGAATATTACGCTAGTCGGCGTATTGAGTGCGGATACTTCATTGCATTTACCGGATTATCGGGCAACGGAGAAAACATTCCAGCTTATGACACAAGTAAGCGGGCGTGCAGGAAGACATGAGAAGTTGGGAGAAGTATATATTCAGACATATACGCCGGAGCATTATGCGATTCAGTTATCGAAAGAGCAGCTGTATACACCGTTTTATGAGCGGGAAATGCATACGAGGCATATGGCAGGCTATCCGCCGTATTATTATATTGCGCTTGTTCAAGTATCGCATGAAGATGTGATGCTCGCTGCGGAATATGCGGGACGTGTCGCGGAATATTTGCGCTCAAATTTATCATTTAATGTTTCGGTAATCGGACCAACGACCGCCAGCATCGCCCGTCTCCAAAATAGATATCGCTATCAATGTTTGATAAAATATAAAGTAGAGCCTAATTTGATTTCCGTGCTTTTACAGCTTATTAAACTGTACCGGTCGGAATGGATTAAAAAAGGCATTGTGCTGACGGTTGATTTAGATCCAACAATGATCTAATGCATATAGAAAGAGGTAGTTAACATGGCAATTAAAGAAGTAGTGAAAAATCCGGCGAATATTTTATCGCAAAAAACAAAAGAAGTGGAAATAATCGATGAAAGTACAATTCAGCTTTTAGATGATTTATATGACACAATGGTGGAAAATGATGGAGTAGGAATTGCGGCGCCGCAAATTAATGTAGGCCTGCGTGTAGCAATCGTTGAATTGGGCGAAGATATATTGGAAATGATTAATCCGCTCGTGCTTGAAACACGCGGTGAAGCAGAGGATGTGGAAGGATGCTTAAGCTTCCCTGACCTTTTTGGGCTAGTAAAGCGTCCGACTTATGTGAAAATCGAAGCATCCGATCGTGAAGGGCGTATTTACGAGCTTGAAGCGGAAGATTTTGAAGCGCGTTGCATTCTTCATGAAATCGATCATTTGGATGGGGTATTATTCGATTCAAAAATGACCCGTGTATTGACGGAAGAAGAATTAGAAGAGCTATACGCGGACGTTGAGGAGGAATAATCAATGACAAAAATCGTATTTATGGGAACACCTGCCTTTTCAGCGCCGATTTTACGTATGCTCCACGAGGAAGGCTATGAAATTTTAGCGGTTGTTACACAGCCTGACCGTCCTGTTGGGCGCAAAAAGGTGTTGACACCGCCGCCTGTAAAAGAAGAAGCGATAGCATTGGGTCTGCAAGTGATTCAACCGGAAAAGCTGCGCGGTTCGCAGGAGCTTGAACAAATTTTGGCATTAGCACCGGACTTGGTCGTAACAGCGGCTTTCGGTCAAATCTTACCGAAACAATTGCTGGAATCCCCGCGGTTAGGTTGCATTAATGTACATGCATCGCTTTTGCCCGCATATCGCGGCGGCGCACCGATCCATCAGGCGATTATCGACGGCCAAGCGAAAACAGGTGTGACGATTATGTATATGGCGGAAAAACTTGATGCAGGGGATATTATATCGCAACGCGAAATTGCCATTGAAGATACGGACAATACAGGAACTATGTTTGATAAATTAAGTGTTGTCGGGCGGGAATTATTAAAAGAGACGATGCCATCGATCATTGCAGGGACAAACGAGCGTATCGTGCAAGATGAAGCGCTTGTCACATATGCAGGCAATATTAGCCGCGAGCAGGAATTGATTGATTGGAACGAAGAGGCGCGTGCATTATATAATCAAGTGCGCGGTCTTCATCCATGGCCGGTTGCCTATACAACTTTTGAAGGCGCAAATTTTAAAATATGGTGGGCGAAAGTCGGCGGATCTGCAACGAATGCTGCACCGGGGGAAGTCGTGAAAATCGCAAAAGATCATTTTGAAGTTGCAACAGGCGATGGTTCGACACTCGCTTTATACGATGTGCAACCAGCCGGGAAAAAACGTATGACAGCAGAAGAGTTTCTGCGGGGCACGGGCTCGAAATTACAGATTGGGGACCGTTTTGAATGAGTAAGAAGAAGCAAGTGATTTGGGACGGTAATGTTCGGGATGCAACATTGACGATTTTATTGACGGTCGATAAAAGCCAGGCATACAGTAATTTACTATTACACCAAACGATTGAAAAATATAAAATCGATGCTAAGGACCGTGGGCTATTGACAGAGCTGACATATGGAACGTTGCAGCATAAACTGACGCTTGATTATTACCTGGAGCCGTTTATACGCGGTAAAGTGGATATTTGGGTGCGCTGGCTCTTACGTATGTCGCTTTATCAAATGCAGTATTTAACACGGATTCCTGCGCATGCCGCGGTAAATGAAGCAGTGGAAATTGCGAAGCGTCGCGGACATAAAGGAATTGCCTCGATGGTAAACGGTATTTTACGTTCCATTTTACGCGAAGGTGTTCGATCAACAGATTTAATAGAAGATGCAAATGAGCGTCTGGCAATCGAAACGAGCCATCCGCAGTGGCTTGTCGATCGCTGGGTTGAAAGCTACGGCTATGAAAAGACACGTGAAATGCTTCTTGAAAATAATATTGCACCACTGCAGACAGTGCGTGTCAACACGACGAAAGCGACTGTTGAACAAGTATTGACAACACTTGAGCGCGAAGGTGTGAAAGCGCGCCGCAGTGAATATATTCCTGAATGTCTGCATCTTGAAAGTGGTCAGGCCGCACGTACGGGAGCGTTCCGCAATGGGCTTATTACGATCCAGGATGAGAGCTCCATGCTGCCGGCAAAAGTGCTGAACCCAAAGCCGGGTATGAAAGTTCTGGATATGTGTGCAGCACCAGGCGGAAAAACGACACATTTGGCAGAAGTCATGAAAAACGAAGGCTCGATTTTAGCGACAGATCTGCATCCGAAAAAACTGGATTTAATCGATGAAAATGTGGCGCGTCTGGGATTGAATATTATTGAAACAGCCCCCCTTGACGGAAGAAAGGCAGCAGACTTTTTACCAAAAGAAAGCTATGATGCGATTTTGGTCGACGCGCCATGCTCAGGATTGGGTGTAATGCGACGCAAGCCGGATATTAAATATACGAAACGAGAAGAAGATTTAGAGAGCCTGCAAACAATTCAGCTCTCGATTTTAAATAATGCGGTGCAACTATTAAAGCAAAACGGACGATTAGTGTACTCAACATGCACAGTAGACCGTCGCGAAAATGAAGGTACGGTACAAGCCTTTTTAAGGGAGCACCCTGAAATGACATTAGTGCCAATCGAAAATTTACCAACACAACTAGAAGCGAAAGAGCAGGACGGGATGCTGCAAGTATTCCCTCAAGATATAGGCAGTGACGGGTTTTTCGTTGCTGCATTCGTAAAAAAAGGAGCGTCCAATTAACTAATGGAGCAAGAACAATTAAAGAAAATTGATGAACGAATTCAGGATTTAGTGGAAGAAACAACAGACAAACCAGTACGCCGCGCAAAAAAAGAAAAGGCCCAGCTAAAACCTTCCATCTATTCATTGCGTCTAGATGAAATGAAGGAATGGCTGACAGCGAATGGGGAAAAGGCATTCCGTGCAGGTCAAATTTATGAGTGGCTGTATGAAAAACGTGTACAAACATTTGAAGAAATGTCGAACTTGCCAAAAGCTTTGCGCGAAAAGCTGGAAGCAGAGTTTGCATTAACGACACTTTCAACAATTATTAAGCAGGAATCGAAAGACGGCACGATCAAATTTTTATTCCAATTACAGGATGGCTACTCAATCGAAACCGTATTAATGCGCCATGAATATGGTAACTCGATTTGCGTTACAACCCAAGTAGGCTGCCGTATCGGTTGTACGTTCTGTGCATCCACATTAGGGGGGCTGAAACGTCACCTAATGGCCGGTGAAATCGTCGAGCAGGTCGTGAAAGTACAGCAGCAATTGGATGAAACGGATGAGCGTGTATCAAGTATCGTCATTATGGGGATTGGCGAACCGTTTGATAACTATGATGCGATGATGAACTTCCTGAAGATCATGAATGACGATAAAGGACTGAATATCGGTGCGCGTCATATTACGGTTTCGACTTCGGGCATCGTGCCGAAGATTTACCAGTTCGCGGATGAAGGCATGCAAATCAATTTCGCGGTATCCTTACATGCGCCAAACCAAGAAGCGCGCCAAAAGCTTATGCCGATTGCAAAAGCCTATAAATTGGAAGAATTGATGGAAGCGGTAAAATACTATACGAAAAAAACAGGGCGTCGTGTTACATTTGAATATGGGTTAATGTCAGGTGAAAATGATACAGAGGAAGTTGCATTGGAGCTCGCTAAGCTAATTAAAAATATTAAATGCCATGTCAACTTGATTCCAATCAACTATGTACCGGAACGGGATTATATTCGTACATCTCGCAGCAAAATTTTTGCTTTTGAGAGAACGTTAAAGGAGCAAGGCATCAACGTAACAATCCGTCGTGAGCAAGGTGCAGATATTGCAGCAGCTTGCGGGCAGTTACGCGCACAAGAACGATCACAAGAAACAAAGTAGGTGGACTATAGTGAACTTTACAGTGGAAAGTGATATTGGATTAAAGCGAACAATAAATGAAGATCGGGCCGCGTTTTTTGAACGCCCCGATCATTTTAAGCTTGCCATTTTAGCAGATGGAATGGGTGGACATAATGCAGGCGATGTTGCGAGTGAAATGGCCATTACTGAAATGCACAAACTATTTAAACAAGTGGATGCGGAAAATTTTGCAACAAAGCAATTAAAGCTGGAATGGCTACGCAATGCAGTTTCACATATTAATCAAAAAATATATAACTATTCTTTAGCTCATGAAAATTGCCAAGGCATGGGTACGACGATGATTGCTGTGCTATTTGACGAAAATTACTGCATTATTAGCCATGTCGGTGATAGTCGTGTATATCATTTTACAAACGAAGCAGTAGAGTTAGTAACGAGAGACCATTCCTATGTAAATATTTTATTGGAAAATGGGGAGATTAGTGAGGAAGAGGCACAAAATCATCCTCAGCGGAATTTTATTTTAAAAGCGCTCGGAACGGAAATTTCAATCGAGCCTGATTTTTATGAAATAACATTATCAAATGAAGCTTACTTGCTCATTTGTTCAGATGGATTAAGCAATAAACTGTCTACAAAAGAAATGGCGACCATTATAACAAACCCCGTGCCGATTCAGGAAAAGGGCAAAAAATTAGTTCAATTGGCAAATGATCGCGGGGGCGAAGATAATATATCCCTTATTTTAATGACAACGGTGCAGGAGGTGTAGCAATGCTAGTAGGAAAACATATAAGTGGCCGCTATAAAATTTTACGGCTAATTGGCGGAGGCGGCATGTCAAATGTGTATTTAGCGCATGACATTATTTTAGGCCGCGATGTCGCAATCAAAATTTTGCGTTATGATCTATCGAATGAAGAAGAATTGCACCGTCGTTTCCAGCGTGAAGCATTGTCTGCAACAAGCTTGACAAATCCGAATATCGTGAGCATTTATGATGTTGGCGAAGATGGGGATATGCACTATATTGTTATGGAGTACATTAAAGGGAAAACATTAAAACAATACATACAAGAGTTTTCGCCTTTATCCGCGGCCCGTAGCATTCATATAATGAAGCAGCTCACATCCGCGATTGCCCATGCACATGAAAACGGCATTATCCATCGTGATATAAAGCCGCAAAATATATTAATGGATGAAGAAGGCAATGTAAAAATAACGGATTTTGGCATTGCGACATCGCTTGGTGCGACGAGCTTCACACAAACAAACTCGGTCATCGGGACAGTCCATTATTTATCGCCGGAGCAGGCGCGCGGCGGTATTGCGACGATGAGATCCGATATTTATGCTCTTGGTATTGTGCTGTATGAGCTGTTGACAGGAGAGCTGCCTTTTTCGGGGGAATCCGCTGTATCGATAGCATTAAAGCATCTGCAGGCGGAAACGCCGTCTGTGCGCGAATTTGACGCGAGCATTCCTCAAAGTGTGGAAAACATCGTATTAAAAGCAACGGCAAAAGATACGAATCACCGCTATAACAGCGCTGAGGAAATGGAAGAGGATTTAGATACATGCTTGTCGATTCAACGGATGAACGAGCCGAAATTCATGCCGCCATTGGATGATGACGCAACAAAGCTCATCCCGATTATTAAAGACCCAAAGCCGGCAACAGCCCAAATCCAGCAGCCATCCACAGGTGTGACGGAACAAACGGTACGCATGGAAACAAAACCAAAGATACAGCAGGAACCGCCACAGCAACAGCAAAAGGAAAAGAAAAACATAAATAAAAAGAAAAAATGGCCGATTATCGTTGGCGTTTTGGCTGTTTTGGCGATTGTCGTTATCGCTGCTGCATTTATGATGACGCCGAATAAAGTCGTCGTGGAAGATGTTACGAATATGACAGTGGAAGAAGCTATTCGTATATTGGAACAGCAAGGCTTCGTTATCGGAGAAAAAGAAGAGCGCAACAATGAGGAAGTCGAGGCAGGGAAAGTTATTGAAACAAATCCAGCGGCGAATCGGGAAAGAGAAAAGGGCTCAACGATTGATTTAATTGTCAGCATAGGGAAAGCACCAAAGCCTATGACGGACTTTGTCGGCAGCCAGCGCGATCAGGTCATGCCCTTTTTAAAGGATTTTAATGACCACGAATTTGTAGAAGAATATTCATCTGAACATGCTGTTGGGGAAATATACGAACAATCTCCAAAAGCGGGTGAGGAAGTGATCTTCAGCGAGACGGATGTTGTATTGAAAGTTAGTAAAGGAAAAGAAGAATTGGATGTCCGGGATTTAACTGCCTTCAATGAAGCGAATCGCAAGGAATACGAAAAGAGCTCGAACTTTAAAGTGAAGGTGACGGGTGAAGAGCATTCAGATCAACCGGCAGGAGAGGTGATTCGACAAACACCGAAGGCAGGCACGAAGCTTGAGAAAGGCGGCACGATCAATGTCGTCATTTCAAAAGGCCCTGCAGCGAAAAAAGAAAAGCCTTATACAACTACAATTGAAATCCCTTACGAGCCTTTTGAAGAAGGCATGGAGCAGACAGTATCAATTTATATTCAGGATAAAACACGCACGATGGCAGAGCAGTTTAAAACGTTTGCGATTACAGAAAATACCCTTTACTCAATTGATTTGGTCATTGTTGAAGGCGATAAAGCAGCATATCAAGTTGTCCGTGATAACAGCGTAATCGAAAGTAAGACGATAACGTACGAAGAATTACCGGAATAAGGAGGAATTGGATGGCGCAAGCCCAAATTCGAAAAGCATTAAGCGGTTATTATTATGTTGAAAAAGACGGCGAATTAATTCAGTGCCGGGCACGGGGGATTTTCCGTAATCGCGGGGAATCTCCGCTTGTCGGCGATTTTGTGGAATATTCCTATGATGGGGAATCGGATGGTTCAATCGATAAAATTTTGGAGCGCCAAAATGAATTAGTTCGGCCGCCGATTGCGAATATTGACCAGGCATTGCTCGTATTTTCCGCTAAGGAACCTGATTTCAATACGGTTTTGCTCGACCGGTTTTTAGTCGTGCTGGAATCTTTCCATGTCCAACCGATTATTATTTTAACGAAGATGGATTTGTTGAATGAAGCAGAACGGGCACATTTGCAAACATATATCGACGACTATGAAAAAATCGGTTACGGCATTATCGAAACATATATCGATGACCCAACATTGATCGATAAAATCCAGCCGCTTTTAAAAGGGAAAACATCGGTGCTCGCCGGCCAGTCAGGTGTCGGCAAATCAACATTATTAAACACATTACTGCCTGAACTGGATTTAAAAACAGGCATCATTTCTAAAAGCTTAGGGCGCGGCAAGCATACGACACGACATGTGGAGCTTATTGAAGTTTGCGGTGGACTATTGGCTGATACACCTGGCTTTAGTTCGTTCGATTTCGATACGATTGAAAAAGAGGAACTAACAGCTTGTTTGCCAGAGTTTGAGCGCATCAGCAAGAATTGCAAGTTCCGAGGATGCCTGCATATGAAAGAGCCGAAATGCGCGGTGAAGCAATCCGTGGAGACTGGCGAGATTCGCCCGTACCGCTATGAGCATTATGAACAATTTTTACAAGAAATTATCGACCGAAAGCCGAGGTACTAAACATGATTAAAATTGCACCATCGATTTTAGCAGCAGACTTTGCAAAGCTAGGCGAAGAAGTGAAGGAAGTAGAAGCAGCAGGAGCGGAATTGATTCATATAGATGTAATGGATGGCCATTTTGTGCCGAATATTTCATTCGGCGCGATTGCATTGGAGGCGATTCGTCCACATTCTGCATTGCCGATGGACGTACATTTAATGATCGAGAATCCGGACCAGTATATTGAGCAATTTGCTAAGGCGGGCGCAGATTATATTACAGTGCATGTGGAAGCGTGCCGTCATTTGCACCGCACGATCCAATTAATCCGTTCATATGGCGTGAAGCCGGGTGTCGTGTTAAATCCCCATACGCCGATAGAATCTATCCAGCATGTTTTGGAAGATGTGGATATGGTGCTGTTTATGACGGTAAATCCAGGTTTTGGCGGGCAAAAGTTTATCGAATCCGTCGTGCCGAAAGTAGAAGCATTATCGAAAATCATTAAAGAACGCGGCCTGACTATCGACATCGAAATTGATGGAGGAATCAACGCAGAAACAATCGTGCCATGTGCCAAAGCGGGGGCGACAATATTCGTTGCAGGCTCCGCTATTTATAGTAAAGAAGATCGCGCAAAGGCTTTACAGGAAATTAAACAAGCAGGATTAGCGGCAATTCAGTGATTGTAGCAATCTGCTCAGGCGGCCCCGTTCAAGAGGTCGCCTTTTCTTTAATGCCTGACATCTGGATCGGAGTGGACCGAGGCGCATTATATTTAATCGACGAAGGCATTCGACCGCATAGTATTGTAGGCGACTTTGATTCGGTCACGGAAGAGGAATTTGCGCGGATTTCCGAAGCTGTGGACCATATTGAGCAATTTCAAGTGGAAAAGGATGAAACAGATACTGATTTGGCATTGCGAAAAGCGTTGACATACGAACCGGCGGAAATCGTTTTGACTGGTGTTACTGGTGGACGTCTAGATCATTATGAAGCTACATTGCGATCTGTCTTTTTGCTGCAGAAACAGTATCCGGATATCATTTTTAAAATTATTAATCCTTGTAACGCCATTCAATTTTTATTGCCCGGCAAACATCAGCTGGAAAGGGACGGTTATTCGTACATCTCCTTTTTTTCATATGGCGAGTCGCTCCACAATGTGACATTGCGCGGTGTTAAGTACGAGACGACAGATGAAGTCATCGAACAAGGCACATCGCGTTTTACAAGCAATGAAATAATAAGCAGGGCTTCTATTTCATTTACAGGCGGCATATGTTTAATGATAAAGAGTAAAGATTAAGGAGGAACAACGTTGAAAGTTTATACATTTCAAATGCCGAAATGGTTAAGTGGAATGGCGAGAGGCTGTGTAAAGTTGTTTCGTAGAGAAAAGAAAGAAAAATAATGCACCCGACTACAGCTCACTTTAAATGTGGACTGTAGTTTTTTCTATAAAAAAAGAGCACCAGCAAATGCTGGTGCTCTGTACGCGATTAAACGCGCTCGATTTTACCTGATTTTAAAGCACGAGCAGAAACCCATACACGTTTTGGCTTACCGTTTACTAAAATGCGAACCTTTTGAAGGTTAGCACCCCAAGTACGTTTGTTAGCGTTCATAGCGTGTGAACGGTTGTTGCCTGTACGAGCTTTACGGCCAGTAATTACACATTGTTTTGGCATTGTAAAATTCCTCCTTACAGCTGAATCTGAAATCTTTATTTCAGTTCGTTATTTCACATACCATAATAATTTAACATACCTGTGAAGTGAGTGCAAGACATTTTGCATAACCTTTCAAGAAAAAAACCTTTACACCTTAATTGAAAATTTTAGATTAAAAAGGTATATGACAAGGCGACAATATTCTTAAATTTGATAGAGAAAAGGAATCGAATATTACAGGATAGAGCAAAGTAATGAAAAAACCAAGGAAACTGCAGTCGAAGTTTGGCGGAAAAATGACTTCGAGCTAGACGCAGATGAACGTTTTCTTTTATAATCGACTTTTGTGTAGTACAATATAAATTAGTCAAATAGAGCCAAGGGGGCATATACTATGTCAGTTGAATTAAATAACGAATTCGGCCATATTGATATTTCCAATGATGTGATTGCTCAAATTGCTGGTGGAGCAGCGATCGAATGTTACGGAATTGTAGGCATGGCATCGAAACATCAAATTCGCGACGGATTAACAGATATTTTACGAAAAGAAAATTTTGCAAAAGGTATTCTTATTCGTCAAGAGGAAGATGACTTACATATTGATATGTACATTATTGTAAGCTATGGCACGAAAATTTCCGAAATCGCCTATCAAGTACAATCAAAAGTAAAATATACAGTAAATAAAACATTAGGTATGAGCGTTAAATCAGTTAACATTTTTGTTCAAGGCGTTCGTGTTTCGAATGTGTAAGAGGAGGAAATGAATCGAATGAAGTCTTTAGACGGAATTAAATTTGCTGAAATGGTACAAATGGGTGCACATCACCTATACCAAAATGCAGCATATGTAGATTCACTAAATGTATTCCCTGTGCCGGATGGAGATACAGGGACAAATATGAATTTATCAATGACATCTGGTGCAGATGAAACAGAAGCAAATAAAAGCGGGCATATTGGCAAAACTGCACAAGCTTTGTCAAAAGGCCTGCTTATGGGAGCACGCGGGAATTCAGGCGTCATTTTGTCTCAGTTGTTCCGAGGTTTCGGAAAAGCGATTGAAAAAGATGAAACAATCGATGCACGCATGTTGGCGAATGCATTCCAAGCAGGTGTGGACACTGCATATAAAGCCGTTATGAAACCAGTGGAAGGTACAATTTTAACGGTAGCGCGTGAAGCGGCTGCAAAAGGTGTGGAAGCAGCTGAAACAGAAGATAATATGATTGTCGTGATGGAAGCGTTTATCGAGGAAGCAAAGCAATCATTGAACCGCACACCGGATCTTCTGCCGGTATTAAAAGAAGTTGGTGTTGTCGATAGTGGCGGCCAAGGATTGCTGTTCGTTTATGAAGGTTTCCTTGCCTCTATGAAAGGAGAACCATTGCCGGCGAAAAACGAATCGTCATTGGATGATTTAATTAATGCGGAACATCACCGTGTACAAGACTTCATGGACACTTCAGATATCGAATTCGGCTATTGTACAGAAATTATGGTGCGCTTCGAGGCCGATAAAGAGCCTTTCAGTGAAGAACAATTCCGTCAAGAGTTAAATCCGATGGGTGACTCATTATTGGTAATTTCGGATGATGAAATTGCGAAAGTACATATTCACTCGGAAACTCCAGGTGCTGTACTGGCAGCAGGGCAAAAATACGGCAGCTTAATTAAGATCAAGGTGGATAATATGCGTGAGCAGCATTCCGCAATCGTCAATGATGCACCAAAAGCGCCTGCCAAGCAGCAAAAAACAAAAGTGCCATATGCGATTGTCACGATTGCGATGGGTGAAGGCGTAGCGAATTTGCTGCGTTCGATTGGTGCTTCATATGTAATTGAAGGCGGTCAAACGATGAACCCTTCAACAGAGGATATCGTAAAAGCGGTTCAGGAAATTGGTGCTGAGCGTGTATTGATTTTACCGAATAACAAAAATATCATTATGGCGGCAGAGCAGGCGGCGGAACTTTTGGAAATTGAAGCAGCTGTTGTGCCGACGAAAACGATACCTCAAGGAATGGCGGCCATTTTGGCATTTAATCCTGAAGAAACAGTGGAAAATAATAAAAACAATATGACAGAAGGCTTCGCACATGTGAAGACAGGTCAAGTGACATTTGCAGTGCGTGATACGTCTATTGATGGCGTTGAAATCCGCAAAGATGATTATATGGCATTGACTGAAGGCAAAATTATTTTATCGACACCCGAAATGATGGATGCAGCGAAAAAAGTGCTGGAAGGATTGATGGATGAGGATTCGGAAATCATTACTATCATTTATGGCGAAGATGCTTCGGCAGGGCAGGCAGATGAACTGCAAAGCTTCATCGAAGAAAACTATCCAGATGCAGAAGTTGAGATCGTCGAAGGGAAGCAATCTCTTTATCCGTTTATTTTATCTGTAGAATAAATAGTAAAAGCAGCCGGGATAAAACGAAAACATCAATTTTTCACTGTGGGGAAAAATTGATGTTTTTCTGCTTTTACTATTATTGCTCGGGAGCACTGAAAAGCCTCTTTACTACGGCGTTCAGCAATTTTGGATTTAATTATGTGTTGAGATAAAATAAAATAAAATAAAATAAACAGGCGGAAATTTTCCTGCTATTTTAAGTATGAAGCTCATTTTGGAAGTAAATTAAGGCATTTCTTCAGGTTATGCATGAAAAAATCATTTCCATTCCTAAATAATTGATTGTGCAACTATATGTAATATGGGCGCAATTCTGCTTTTACAACAAGAAATTTGTTAATTACAGAAAAAATGAGTACACTAGAAGTAAATGAAAGTATGAAAGAATAGAGAGGGGTTCCATTATGAAATTTACATCCGTTTTTGATATTATTGGTCCTGTTATGATTGGTCCGTCCTCTTCGCATACAGCAGGCGCAGCACGTATTGGCCGTGTCGCACGTGATTTGTTTGGACGCCAGCCAAAATGGGTGAAAATTTATTTATATGGTTCATTTGCCGAAACGTATCGCGGTCATGGGACGGATGTTGCGATTGTCGGCGGATTGCTGGACTATGATACAGACGATGAACGCATTAAAACAGCTTTTGCAGAAGCGGAAAAAGCGGGTTTGCAATTTGAATTTATTCCGGAAACAGCTAATAAAGAGCATCCGAACACCGCGCGCCTTTTAATGGGTGATGACGAAGCGGAAATGAGCGTTGAAGGAATTTCAATCGGCGGCGGTAAAATCGAAATCAGTGAAGTGAATGGCTTTAAGCTGCGGCTTACAGGCGGGATGCCGGCTATTTTAGTCGTGCATGATGACCGTGCTGGCTGTATTGCCAATGTAGCAAATTGTTTGGCGATGCATGACGTGAATATTGGTCATATGGAAGTATCACGTATTGAACGTGGTCTAACCGCTTTAATGGTTATTGAAGTCGATCAAAACATAGATCAACGTCTATTGGAACAAATTTCTTACATCCCGCATATTACGAAAGTTTCAAAAATCAATAACTAAAGGGGTGAAAAATATGGATGTATTATTTCGTAGTGTCCGAGAATTAGTAGAATTGGCAGAGACGGAAGGGAAACTTATTTCCGAGTTAATGATTGAGCAGGAAATGTTAATTACCGGTCGCTCGCGTGAAGAAATTTTTAAGCAGATGGACCGCAACTTAACGATAATGGAAGAAGCGGTTGAGCGCGGTTTAAATGGTGTACAGTCTGTAACAGGTTTAACGGGCGGCGATGCTGTACTGATTCAAAATTATATTAAAAAAGGCAATACATTAGCCGGAGACCTTTTACTTGATGCTGTCAGCAAAGCTGTTGCAACAAATGAAGTGAATGCGGCAATGGGTACAATTTGTGCGACACCGACTGCAGGTTCGGCGGGGGTAGTTCCAGGTACATTATTTGCAGTGAAAAATAAATTGAATCCGACACGTGAACAAATGATCCGCTATTTATTCACATCGGGAGC
Source organism: Solibacillus silvestris (assembly GCF_051967575.1). Taxonomy (NCBI): domain Bacteria; kingdom Bacillati; phylum Bacillota; class Bacilli; order Caryophanales; family Caryophanaceae; genus Solibacillus; species Solibacillus silvestris. Next base: position 18,217 of record NZ_JBQCJW010000019.1, on the reverse strand, counting down.
TTTCGGTTTTATCGTGGCAAACAATGCTTCGATTTCAGGGGCAGAAGGCGGCTGTCAGGCGGAAGTCGGCAGTGCATCTGCCATGGCTGCGGCTGCGATTGTGGAAATGGCTGGCGGAACAGCGCAGCAAAGTTCAGAAGCGTTTGCGATTACGCTTAAAAACATGCTCGGTTTAGTATGTGATCCGGTAGCAGGCTTAGTGGAAGTGCCATGTGTTAAACGTAATGCAATGGGTGCATCCAATTCATTAGTCGCGGCGGATATGGCATTAGCAGGCGTGACAAGCCGTATCCCATGTGATGAAGTAATCGGGGCGATGTATCGCATCGGTCAGGCAATGAGCCCGAACTTAAAAGAAACGGCTCGTGGCGGCTTGGCTGCAACGCCGACTGGCAAAGCGATTACGCATGCTATTTTTGAGGGCGGCGATTTAAAGAGCATTTTAAAATCGCGTGTAAATAGCAATTAACGGTAAAAGAATGGGCGCAGGTTTTCACTGAGCTCATTCTTTCTTTGTTTGTGTGGGAACATATGCACCCATTTTGTGCTATGCTAAAAGTACAACTATTTTATAAAGGAAGTGTCGACAATGATTCATGAGCCAGTTTCGCAACTAAAAGGGATCGGGAAAGAAACAGCCGAAAATTTAACGAAAATTGGTATCCATACGATACATGATTTAATTTGGACATTTCCGTACCGCCATGAAGATTTCCGATTAAAAGATTTAACAGAGACACCGCATAATGAACGTGTCACAATTGAAGCACGTGTTGAAAGTGATCCGACTGCACTTTTTTTAGGGAAAAACAAATCACGCCTGCAATTCACCGCGCTTGCAGGAAGACATTTAATAAAGGTCGTTTTTTTCAATCAAAATTATTTGCGTCAAAAGCTATCGACAGGGATGGTTGTAACCGTGACGGGTAAATGGGATCGCGGTCGTCAAGTCATTGTCGGCTCGTCCATTACATTCGGACCTAAAGAAGGGCTAGTGGATTTTGAGCCGGTATATAGTTTAAAAGGGAATATCCAGCAGAAACGCTTTCGTAAATATATGCGGCAAGCATTGGATACTGTGAAGGAACAATTGCCAGAAACATTGCCTTTAACACTGAGGGAAAGCTATCACCTAGTAAATATTCAAGAAGCATTGGAAGGCGTTCATTTTCCAACGGATGCCGAACATGCTAAGCAGGCGCGCCGACGCTTTGTTTATGAGGAATTACTGCAATTTCAGCTTCGTATTCAAGCATTGAGAAAAGTGAATAAGGAAAATGAAAAAGGTATTTCCATTCGCTTTGATTTAGAGAAATTAAAAGCATTTATCGCGACATTGCCATATGAGCTGACAGGCGCCCAAAAGCGGGTTGTCAATGAAATATGCAAAGATTTATTGCTGCCGCAACGTATGAATCGTCTTCTGCAAGGGGATGTTGGTTCAGGGAAGACGGTCGTAGCGGCAATCGGACTTTATGCAGCGGTAACAGCAGGGTACCAAGGGGCATTAATGGCACCAACCGAGATTTTGGCGGAGCAGCACGCCGAAAACCTGCATATGTGGTTTGATTCGATCGGTGTGAAAGTTGCATTATTGTCTGGCTCCACAAAAACGAAGGCACGTCGCGAATTGTTGGAGCAGCTAGCATCAGGCGATATTGATATCCTTATAGGAACTCATGCCCTCATCCAACCAGATGTTGAATTCCATAAGCTCGGTTTTGTCATTACGGATGAGCAGCACCGATTTGGTGTGGAACAACGTCGCGTACTGCGTGAAAAAGGGGAAAACCCGGATGTGCTGTTTATGACCGCAACCCCTATCCCGCGTACATTGGCGATTACAGCATTTGGAGAAATGGATGTCTCGATTATCGACGAGCTCCCGGCTGGGCGTAAAGAAATTGAAACACATTGGCTGAAAAAGGAGCAGCTAAATAGTGTATTGACGCGGATGGCAGCTGAGCTTGAAGCAGGGCGTCAAGCATACGTCATTACCCCATTAATTGAAGAGTCGGATAAGCTCGATGTCCAAAATGCGGTCGAGGCTTATGAGCAGTTGAAAGCTTATTTTGGCAATCGATTTGAAATCGGACTCATGCATGGCCGGCTTCATCCGGACGAAAAAGATGCGGTCATGCGCGCATTTAGTGATGGGAAAGTCCATGTGCTCGTTTCCACTACGGTAGTCGAAGTAGGTGTAAATGTCCCGAATGCGACGTTCATGACTATTTATGATGCAGAACGATTTGGTTTAGCGCAGCTTCACCAGTTGCGCGGACGAGTTGGCCGGGGTGAGCACCAATCATATTGCGTGCTTATAGCCGATCCGAAAACAGAGGAAGGAAAAGAGCGTATGATGAGCATGACCGAGACGAATGATGGCTTCCGCTTAGCTGAAAAGGATTTGGAACTTCGCGGCTCAGGCGATTTCTTTGGGAAGCGGCAAAGTGGTTTGCCGGAATTTAAGCTGGCCGACCTTGTCCATGATTACCGTGCGCTTGAAACAGCAAGGCAAGATGCAGCCAAAATGCTGTATGAGGAAGCGTTTTGGCAAAATGCAGAGTATGAATATTTACGCGAAGATTTAATTGCTTCGGGTGTATTGCAAGGTGAGAGAATTGATTAAATAGTTAGAATTCTTTATTATAAAAGGTAGCAATCTTTGACAAAAAACTAATTGAGAAGAGGTAAAATGATGGGCAAAATGTATCCGTATTTCGTTTTAAATGGCCGAGCAAAAGAGGCGGTTGATCTATATGCAAAACTATTCAATGCCAAAAATGTAACGATTTCAACATTCGGCGACTTGCCTCCAGATCCCAATCACCCGATCCCGAACGAAGCAAAGGATTTAGTGATGAATGCGCTTGTTGAATTGCAAGAAGGGCAAATGATGTTTTCCGATACATTTCCCGGTTCGCCTCTAGTGACGGTTGGAGATAATGTCACAATTTCCTATGTATCAAAAGACGAACAGGAAATTCGTTCGATTTTTGAAGGATTGAAAGACGGCGGAAAAGTTATAATGGATTTACAGGAAACTTTTTGGAGCAAATGCTATGGACAGGTGACGGACAAGTTCGGTGTATTATGGCAATTAAGCCTCGAAGCGTAATAATGTTAAAGGACGCAGCAAAAAAATGTTGCGTTCTTTTTTTTATCCATGTATATTGATATTAGTACCAAGTGCTAATACTAATCTTTCAGAAAATTAAAGGCAGGTAACAAATACGTATGAAGCGTTCCAAAAAAGAGCGACAGTTATTATTGACTGAACAGATCTCCGACAATCCTTTCGTTACAGATGAACAATTGGCAGCAGAATTTAATGTGAGCGTTCAAACAATTCGATTGGATCGCATGGAGCTCGCAATTCCGGAATTGCGCGAACGTATTAAAGATGTTGCTGCTAAAAAATATGATGAAGTAAAATCTTTGCCGCTGGATGAAGTTATCGGTGAAATCATTGATATAGAGCTGGATAGTAGGGCAATTTCGATTTTTGATGTTGGAGAGGAGCATGTATTCCAGCGCAATGGGATCGCACGGGGACATCATTTGTTTGCACAGGCGAATTCTTTGGCTGTCGCGGTTATTGATGATGAACTTGCTCTTACAGTAAAATCTAACGTAGCTTTCGTCAAGCCTGTTCGCGCAGGTGACCGTGTCGTGACGAAAGCGATTGTAAAAGGAAAAAACCCTGAAAAAAACCGTACATTTATCGAACTGACCTCTACTGTTGATAACGAAATTGTTTTCAAAGGAGAGTTTGAAATGTATCGTACGAAAGGTGAAGAAACAACATGAAAATAGCAGTAGATGGCATGGGTGGAGATAACGCCCCACAAGCAATTGTAGAAGGTGTTCTGCTTGCTCTCGAAGATTTTCCTAATTTAAATATCGATTTATATGGAGACGAACAAAAAATGGCTCCGTATTTGAAAAATCATGACCGCTTGACGATTATGCATTGCAGTGAGGTAGTGGAAGCGGAAGACGATCCTGCACGTGCAGTGCGCCGTAAAAAGGATTCTTCGATGGCACGGATGCTGGATGCTGTTGCTGAAGGAAAAGCGGATGCCTGTTTATCTGCGGGCAATACTGGTGCTTTAATGGCGGGCGGCCTTTTTAAAGTAGGGCGTATCGAAGGAGTATCGCGCCCTGCATTAGCAACGACATTACCGACAATCAACGGCGACGGTTTTCTTATGCTGGATTTAGGCGCCAATGCTGATGCAAAGCCTGAAAACTTGCTGCAATATGCGATTATGGGTGATATTTACGTAAAGCAAGTACGTGCCCAAAAAGCCCCGCGCATCGGGCTGTTGAACATCGGCACCGAAGATAAAAAAGGCAATGAGCTAACAAAAGCGGCCTTTACATTGTTGAAAGAGGCGGATTTCAACTTCGAAGGCAATGTGGAAGCCCGTGAATTGCTGAACGGTATAGCGGATGTTGTTGTAACAGACGGCTTCACAGGAAATATGGTGCTGAAAACGATTGAAGGCACAGCAGGTACAGTTTTCAAAATGTTGAAAGAAACATTATTTTCTACGACAAAAACGAAAATCGCCGCTGCATTAGTAAAAAATGACTTAAAACAGCTAAAAAATAAAATGGACTATACAGAATATGGCGGGGCGGCATTATTCGGCTTAAAATCGCCGGTAATTAAAGCACATGGTTCATCGAATGCGCGTGCAATATACAGCGCGATTCGCCAAGCGACAATTATGGTGGAGCATGAAGTATGCGAAACAATTGCCAAAACAATTGAGCAAATGCCAAAGCCAGAGTAAGCATTTTCACAAAGGGGAATATCAAATGACAAAAATTGCTTTTATTTTTCCAGGACAAGGTTCACAAACTGTAGGAATGGGTGCGGAATTTGTTGCGAATGATGAAAAGAGCAAACAATTTTATGTAAGGGCAGATGAAGTGTTGCAGCTTCCGTTGTCGGATTATATGTTGAATGGCCCACAGGAAACGCTGACACTTACATATCATGCCCAGCCAGCTTTGTTGACATCAGGGGTAATGATCGCAAATAAGCTGCTTGAAGCAGGCCTCACACCGCACTATACAGCGGGTCATTCATTAGGGGAATACAGCGCATTCGTAATTTCGGAAGTGATCGCTTTTGAAGATGCAGTGAAAACCGTTCATGAGCGGGGTGTATTTATGGACGAGGCAGTACCGGCAGGACAAGGAGCAATGGCAGCGATATTAGCGTTGGACGGCGAAAAGCTGGACGCGATCTGCCAGCAAGTTTCCGCTGAGGGGGAAGTCGTTCAAGTGGCGAACTTCAACTGCCCTGGCCAAATTGTGATTTCAGGGACGAAACAAGGCGTGGACGAAGCATGCAAAAGAGCGAAGGAAGCAGGAGCAAAACGAGCTTTACCGTTAGTCGTGAGCGGTCCTTTCCATAGTTCATTAATGCAAAAAGCGGCACATAACTTAAAAAATACGGTAGGTAATTTAACATTGCAAACACCGAAAATCCCAGTCGTAAGCAATGTCACTTCAGAGCTGCTGACGACAGTGGAAGCGATCAAAGAGGAAATGGTCGCACAAGTAACGAGCTCGGTAAAATGGGAGCAAAACATCCAAAAGCTTATTGCAGAAGGTGTGACGATCTTTATTGAGTGCGGACCAGGAAAAGTATTATCAGGCTTAGTGAAAAAAATCGACCGCAATGTGCAAACATATTGTGTATATGATGAGGCGAGTTTAATGCAGGTTGTCGAGGCATCGAAGGAGTGGAAACAATGGGCTTAATCGGTAAATGTGCTGTAGTGACAGGAGCGTCCCGCGGCATTGGTCGCGCAATCGCATTGCAATTGGCAAGCGAAGGTGCGAAAGTTGTTGTCAATTACAGCGGGAGTGAGCAAAAGGCGCTGGAAGTTGTAGAGGAAATCAAAGCTGACGGCGGCGAGGCGATTGCTGTACAGGCGAATGTTGCAGAAGCGGATTCTGTGCAAAACTTAATGAAGACAGCGCTTGATATGTATGGTTCTATTGATATTTTAGTGAACAATGCGGGCATTACGCGCGATAATTTATTGATGCGCATGAAAGATGACGAGTGGGATGATGTCATCAATACGAACTTAAAAGGCGTTTTCCTATGCACGAAAGCAGTAACGCGCCAAATGATGAAACAACGTGCAGGTCGCATTATTAATATTTCGTCCATCGTAGGTGTTGCAGGGAACGCTGGGCAGGCTAATTATGTAGCAGCAAAAGCGGGTGTCATCGGCTTGACAAAAACAACTGCACAAGAACTGGCATCAAGAAATATTTTAGTGAATGCAATTGCGCCAGGCTTCATCACAACTGAAATGACAGAAGGGCTACCGGAAGATTTAAAAGAAGCAATGCTAAAGCAAATACCTTTAGCAAAGCTTGGCCAACCGGAAGATATCGCGAAAGCAGTCGTATTTTTCGCTTCGGACAGCGCCAATTACATTACAGGGCAAACATTGCAAATAGACGGCGGCATGGTAATGGCTTAAAAGATTCAGCAACTGAATGAAGAGGATAATGAAAGCGATTTTTCTTGAGGGGAGGTGACTGATTTGTCTACAGTATTTGAGCGTGTTTCAAAAGTAATCGTTGACCGTTTAGGCGTTGACGAAAGCGAAGTGAAATTGGAAGCATCATTCCGTGATGATTTAGGTGCGGATTCATTAGACGTTGTTGAGTTAGTAATGGAACTTGAAGATGAGTTCGATATGGAAATTTCTGATGAAGATGCAGAAAAAATTGCCACAGTTGGCAGTGCAATTTCATACATCGAAAGTAAAATCAGCTAATAAACATATAGAGGCAACGATTGTAGGGTGAACCAAAACTATACAATCGTTGCCTTTTTAATTGAAGTTAGCTGGAATCGATTGGTTTAAAATGTAATTCTAACTTTCATCAAAATCACTCTATGCAGAAAGATTGTGGGAAGGATAAATTTTACCGCAAAATAGAGTGGCTTGAGTTGTAAAATGGTAGACTATCAGGGAATGAAGCGTGTGCAGGAAATATGGCTGCTCCTGAGATTGCCCGTCGCAAAGCTTTATTTAAAGCTTTTGAGCCACTCCCAAGGAAAAGCGCTCCTGTAACGCAACGGAACGGAACGGAATATATAAAAGCTGGCAAAAATATAGATTAAATGTTGCAAAGTAATTAATACGAAATTCGTTGGCTTTTTGACCGATACCCTTTGCACAATGCTATAGAACAAGGTAAACTAAACGTTAGAAACTAGAAGGAAGGCAGAAAGTCCATGACCCAAAGAAGAAAAGGGAACAGCCAAAAGCCTGGTGTACTCCCTGAAAAAGTAAAAATACAATTTCAGATTCTACAAAACGAAATGAATATTCAATTTCAAAATAAAGCTTTGCTATACCAAGCTTTTACGCATTCATCTTATGTGAATGAGCATCGCCGCAAATTATTTACGGACAACGAACGATTGGAATTTTTAGGGGACGCTGTATTAGAATTATCTGTATCAAAATATTTATTTGAAAAATTTCCGGGCATGAGTGAAGGAGAACTTACAAAATTGCGTGCATCAATCGTATGTGAGCCATCATTAGTCGTATTTGCGAATGAACTTAATTTCGGACATTTTGTTTTATTAGGTAAAGGAGAAGAATTGACAGGTGGTCGTGAACGTCCGGCTTTGCTTGCTGACGTGTTTGAATCATTTATCGGAGCTCTTTATTTAGATCAAGGTCTAGATGTGGTTGTCGCCTTTTTAGAACGTATTGTATTCCCTAAAGTTGAAGTCGGTGCTTTTTCGCATGTGATGGATTTTAAAAGTCAATTGCAAGAAATAATTCAACAAACGAATAACGGCCTTTTATATTATGAAATTGTTGATGAAAAAGGTCCAGCACATAATCGAACTTTCGTTTCACGCGTATTATTGAACAGTCAAGAATTAGGTATTGGCAGAGGAAAATCAAAGAAAGAGGCTGAGCAGCAAGCAGCGCAAAGTGCCATGCTAATGCTTAAGCAGTCAAAGCAAGAGGGGGAATAAAATGTTCCTTAAAAGACTTGAAGTACTAGGCTTCAAATCATTTGCCGAACGAATCGGCATTGATTTTGTTCCTGGTGTTACAGCAGTTGTAGGACCGAATGGCAGCGGAAAAAGTAATGTAACAGATGCAATACGCTGGGTATTGGGCGAGCAATCTGCGAAAAGTTTACGCGGCGCTAAAATGGAAGACGTCATTTTTGCAGGAAGTGAATCGCGAAAAGCGCTGAACTTTGCAGAAGTAACACTCGTTTTGGACAATACGGATGAGCAAGTGGCGATTCCCTATACAGAAGTAAGTGTGACGAGACGTGTATATCGTTCAGGTGAGAGTGAATACTTACTCAATAATCAGCAATGTCGCCTGAAGGATATAACGGACTTGTTTATGGATTCCGGACTTGGAAAAGAAGCGTTTTCCATCATTTCACAAGGACGGGTGGATGAAATTTTAAACAGTCGACCCGATGACCGCCGCAGTATTTTCGAAGAGGCGGCAGGTGTTTTAAAATATAAGCTGCGCAAGAAAAAGGCGGAGTATAAGCTTGTTGAAACAGATGAAAATTTAAATCGTGTCCTCGATATTTTACATGAAATTGAACACCGTCTTGAACCATTGAAAATTCAAGCATCAAGCGCCAAAGATTATGTGCGCATGACAGCGGAATTAAAGGATTTTGATATTGCGTTAATGGTGCATGATGTACTTGCACATGAAAATACATTGCACAGCTACAATGAAGAACAGCAAAAATTGGCTGTCACTGAAAAAGAACATGCGGCTGAAATTGCGAATGTAGAGCAGCAATTGCGTAAAATGCGTTCGGATTTAAAAGCAATTGATCAAGTGTTGGACGAATCGCAGGAACAACTTGTCGAAGCGAGCGCGGAAGTAGAGAGATGGGAAGGGCGAAAAGCACTTTTCAATGAAAAGCGCTCGAATGCCGAAAAGCAAATCCAGCAACTGCGGGAAAGCTTGTCAGAAGCGACGAACTATGCGGCCGAGCTTCAGCAAGATGAACAAGAAAAGCGCCGGCAATTTACTGAAAAGCTAAAAAATGTACAGCAAATGCGTTCGGCATTAAAGCAAGTTGAGCAAGCATTGACGCGTTCTGCTTCTGAAATTGAACAAGAAATTGAAGAAGCGAAAAATACGTATATTAACTTATTAAACGAAGAAGCAACAGTGAAAAACGAATTAAAGCACATCGATCAGCAACTAACGCAAGAGCAGGCATCTGTTGAGCGCATGACAGGCCGTTCATCTGAAATTCAAAAGGAATTAATGGAAGCACGCGCCAATAAAGAAATAACGGAGCGAGCACTCCAGCAGGCGGAACTTGCTGTTAAGGAGCAGCTTGACCGTTTTGACGTGATGCAAATCCAATTGAAATCAGCAACAGCGGATTTGGATGAAAAACAAGACCTGCTATATAAAGCATATCAGCATCATCAGCAGCTAAAGGCGCGAAAGGAAACATTGGCAGAGCTTGAGGCCGACTTTTCCGGGTTTTTCCATGGGGTGAAAGAAGTGCTTTTAGCGCGAGATCGCCGTGAGCTAAACGGGATTGAAGGCGCTGTAGCAGAGCTGATTCATGTTGAGCCAAAATACTCGCAGGCGATTGAAACGGCATTAGGCGCAGCATCGCAGCATATTATTACAGAGAATGAACAGCATGCCCAAAGAGCAATCGGTTGGTTAAAGCAAAAACGTGCCGGACGTGCGACATTTTTGCCGAAAACAGTGATGCGGTCGCGCAAAATACATGTACAGCAATTGAGCGATATACAATCACATCCTGCCTATGTGGCATTGGCGTATGAGCTTGTTAATTATGCACAGGAAAATGAAACGATTATTGAAAACCTTTTAGGCAATGTACTTGTCGCTTCCACTTTGGAAGGGGCGAGCCAAATCGCGCGTCTATGCGGATTTAAATATCGGGTCGTTACACTTGAAGGCGATATCGTAAATGCCGGCGGTTCCTTAACTGGTGGTGCATTGAAACAGCAAAGCTCGTTATTTTCACGAAAAGCTGAGCTTGATAAATTAGTTTCCACATTAGCAGAAATGGAAGCGACAATCCGGTCTGCCGAGCAAACGGTGGCTACAAAAAAACAGCAAATTGCCGAATTGCGCCATTCATCGGAAGAGATGAAACTGCAAGGGGAATCGATGCGGGAGCAAGAGCAAATTCATCGTGCAAAGCTTTTGGAGCTGGATATGATCGTAAAAAGCTTGCAGACGACTGTTACGGTTGCACAATCAGAACAATCGTCATTATCTACTCGAAAGCAGTCATTAAGCGAACAGCAAACGATTGCACGGACACGCTTGACAGAGCTGCATGAAGAGCTGCAGCAAATCCAGCAAACAGTAGATGAATTAACACTGGCTAAAACCCAGAGCGAGACGCAAAAAGATGTATTGCGTGAACAGCTGGCCGCGCAACGATCAGAGCTTGCCGTAGCACAGGAGCAGTTAACACAGGTTCAGACATCCATTGCTGCGATTGAGCTCAATTTAGCAAAAGCGAGAACTACAGCCGAAAAAATTTCCCAGGAAATAGAGTGGATTGAATCTGAAGATGGTTTAAATGGTCCTTCAGCAGAGGAATTGGCACAGACAATTTTAGAATGGACGACGAAAAAAGAAACATTGACAGAGACAATCCAGAAAAATCGAGAGGCACGCTCGGTTTTACACGAGCAAGTGACGGAAAGTGAAATTCAATTACAAGAAGTACAGCGTGTACATAAAAGCTATATTGATGCATTGCGTACTTTAGAGTTAAAACGCAATCGAATTGAATTTGAAATGAACCATTTACAGGAGCAATTGCTTGAGCAATACGAGCTCGATATTCTATCTGCGCAAGATGAAGCGGTAGACATAGATGACGAAGAGCAAGTACGCAGGAAAGTGAAGCTGTTAAAACAATCGATTGAAGAACTTGGCCCTGTCAATTTATCGGCAATCGAGGAATATGACCGAGTTCAGGAGCGCTATGTGTTTTTAAGTGAACAGCGAGAAGATCTGGTTGCCGCAAAAGATACATTGCACAAAGCGATTGGCGAGATGGATGAAGAGATGACCGAACGCTTTAACGAGACATTTAAGCAAGTACGAAAGCAATTCGCGATCTCCTTCCGTGAGCTATTTGGCGGAGGCACTGCGGATTTAGTGCTATTAGATCCTGAAAATCTATTGGAGACAGGCATCGAAATTATTGCACAGCCACCAGGGAAAAAACTTCAAAGCTTAAGCCTGCTTTCCGGTGGGGAACGCGCATTGACGGCAATTGCTTTATTATTTGCCATATTAAATACACGACCTGTTCCATTCTGTATTTTGGATGAGGTCGAAGCGGCATTGGATGAATCGAATGTAGCGCGTTATAGTGAATATTTACGTAAATTTAGTGAACATACACAATTCATCGTCATTACCCATCGTAAAGGGACGATGGAAGGTGCCGATGTTCTTTACGGCATTACGATGCAAGAATCGGGCGTATCGAAGCTAGTCTCAGTAAAGCTAGAAGAACAGCCTGAATTAGTAACGCAAGGGAGTGGCATAAAATGAGTTTTTTTAAGCGACTGAAAGAAAAATTAACAGGTGGCAATGAGCAGCAAGAGCAACAGAATGGCTCATCACAACTTGATGAACAAACATATCAAGAAAAATTGCTCATCGAAACAGGTGAGGAAACAATTCCCGCACCTGAACAAGAAGCAGCAGAAAAAGTGCAGAGTGAAGCGGCAGAGCATATGCCGATGGAAGAAGAACAAAAGCATACAGAAGAAGCGGAACCGTATTTATTAAACAATGCCGCAGTGGAAGAGCCGCAAAAGCAATCCGCATGGTCCATTACACAGAAGTTTAAAGCAGGCTTAGAAAAAACGCGCAATTCATTCACTTCGAAAGTCAATGATTTAGTCGCACGCTACCGCAAAGTCGACGAAGATTTCTTTGAAGAGCTTGAAGATGTATTATTGCAAGCGGATGTCGGCTTTGAAACGGTTATGGAATTAATGGATAAATTGCGCTTTGAAGTACAGCGCAAAAATATAAAAGATACGAACGGCATTCAAGCGATCATTTCCGAAAAGCTAGTTGAAATCTATGAATCAGGCGAAGAAAATTTAACGGACTTAAATATTCAGCAAAGCGGCGATTTAACCGTGATTTTGTTCGTCGGAGTAAATGGTGTCGGTAAAACAACGACAATCGGTAAATTGGCGCATCGTCTAAAATCGGAAGGTAAAACAGTTATGTTGGCCGCAGGTGATACATTCCGCGCTGGTGCCATCGATCAATTGCAAATTTGGGGCGAGCGTGTCGGTGTAGAGGTAATTGCACAATCCGAAGGTTCCGATCCTGCGGCAGTTATGTATGACGCTATTCGTGCAGCAAAAAATCGACAAGTGGATGTTCTTATTTGCGATACAGCTGGACGACTGCAAAACAAAGTGAACTTAATGAATGAGCTTGAAAAAGTGCATCGTGTTATTTCCCGCGAAATTCCCGATGCGCCGCATGAAGTACTGCTTGCTTTAGACGCTACGACAGGCCAAAACGCACTTGTCCAAGCACAAATGTTCAAAGAGACCACAAATGTGACCGGGATTGTTTTAACAAAGCTGGATGGCACGGCAAAAGGCGGAATCGTATTAGCCATCCGCAATAAATTGCACATTCCTGTAAAATTTGTCGGTCTTGGCGAAAAAATGGATGACTTACAACCGTTTGATGCAGAACGTTACGTATACGGCTTATTTGCAGACGGTTTGGAAAAAGAGTTAAAAGAGCTGGAAGATTAATCATGAGCGAGCAACGAGAAAATTTGTTGCTCGTTTTTACTTTGTTAAACTATAGATTTTGGCATTGAGGATAACTTTACAAAAAAGTGTTGTCCCCGTCTAGGCAAACCGCGCCAATTCCCCGTACTATTAGGCTCCTCGGTGCAAAAGGAAGGCGCTGAAAAACTACGGTTATTAAAAATCCAATTTCAGTTTTAATAACAGCGCCTCTATCGCATTGGAATGAATTCACATTTACGGATAGGGTTTTTGGCTCCTAATTATGTGATGAAGAAATAAGCGGAGTTTTTCCGCTTATTTGCGCAATAGAGCTCATTTCGGGGAAAATAAGCGGAAATTTTCCGGTTATGCAAAGGAAAATCCTCCATTTTCATTTTTTTTTGGTCAATAGGCGGAATTTCTCCGTCTATTTACGCCATTTTCCGTTGTATTTTTAAAATAAGGGGAATTTTTCCGTCTATTGATTAAAGTGGGTACTTAAACAGATTTCCCAACAGTTACTAGCGGCCCTTCATCTCGAATTGCGGGAATCAGCCTCTTTCTTGCCGCCACGCTTAAAATAAGCCTAGATTTCTTCGTGATATTCACCTGGCGAATAAAATATACAGACATATTTCCTGAAGAAACGAGATCGATTGCTGTGCCAATTAAAAACCTGTAAATTGAAAATGAAATTATTAAGAAACAAGACTGATTATCAGTGCCCTCTGCAAAAGTGGGGGAACGTTTACTTTTGCGCCGGGTCCTCCAATGTCTATCAGAGTTGACCGGGCGCTTTAGCGTTTTTGTTCTTACCTATCATTTAAACGGACAAGGAGATTGCCTTGACAGTAAGCTGCTGCACGCTTATGATAAGATAGACAAAATATGATTGGAGAGATACAAATGCTACTTGAAAAAACAACACGCATGAACTTTCTCTTCGACTTTTATCAAGCACTTTTAACAGACAAACAGCGCAGCTATATGGAACTATATTACTTGGACGATCACTCGTTAGGAGAAATTGCCGAAAGTTATAATATTTCACGCCAGGCTGTTTACGATAACATTCGCCGTACTGAGGCGATGCTTGAAGAATATGAAGAAAAACTAAATTTATTCGAAAAGTTTCAACAACGTCAAATTGTGCTAAAACAATTGGCGGATGCGATTGAGGATGAGGCTTCTACAACAGAGGCGAAACTGGCATTGGTTGAACAATTGAAGGAATCGGATTAGGAGGCGAACGAGTTGGCTTTTGAAGGTTTGGCAGAGCGACTCCAAGGTACGATCCAAAAGATTAAAGGCAAAGGAAAAGTTTCGGAGCAAGATGTTAAAGAAATGATGCGTGAAGTCCGATATGCCTTAATCGAAGCGGACGTAAACTTAAAGGTAGTAAAAGAATTTGTTAAAAAAGTTAGTGAGCGTGCAGTCGGTTCAGATGTCATGAAATCATTGACACCTGGCCAGCAAGTCATCAAAATTGTACAGGAAGAATTGACGAATTTAATGGGCGGCGAACAAAGCCCGATTAAATTCAGCAATCGCCCGCCGACTGTCATTATGATGGTCGGCTTGCAAGGTGCAGGTAAAACGACGACTACAGGCAAGCTGGCGAATGTTTTACGCAAAAAATATAATAAAAAGCCATTATTGGTAGCAGCTGATATATATCGTCCAGCCGCTGTCCAGCAATTGCAGACATTAGGGAAACAGTTATCTTTACCGGTTTTCTCACTAGGTACAGATGTTTCTCCTGTTGAAATTGCACGTCAGGCGATCGAGCATGCAAAAGAAGAACATCTGGATGTTGTATTAATCGATACAGCAGGTCGTCTTCATATCGATGAACAATTAATGCAAGAGCTGAAAGATATTCGAGCATTAAAAGAGCCTGATGAAGTATTTTTAGTCGTTGATGCGATGACAGGACAAGATGCTGTAAACGTTGCACAAAGCTTTAATGAAACAGTCGGCATTACCGGTGTCGTATTGACGAAATTGGATGGTGATACACGTGGTGGTGCGGCATTATCTATTCGCTCTGTTACAGAAAAACCGATTAAGTTCGTAGGTATGGGCGAAAAAATGGATGCTTTAGAGCCATTCCATCCAGAGCGTATGGCAAGCCGTATTTTAGGGATGGGTGATGTTTTATCGCTCATTGAAAAAGCACAGGCAAATGTGGATATGGAAAAGGCAAAAGAGCTGGAAGAAAAATTCATGACACAATCGTTTACGTTTGATGATTTTATCGAGCAGCTTCAAGCCGTGAAAAAAATGGGGCCACTTGATGAATTATTGAAAATGATTCCGGGCGCGAACAAAATGAAGGGCCTGGACAATGTCAAAGTGGACGAAAAGCAAATGGGGCGCACTGAAGCGATAATTTATTCAATGACACCGAACGAAAAGACGAATCCGGAAATTATTTCGGCAAGCCGTAAAAAACGGATTGCGACAGGTTCTGGTACATCCATTCAAGAAGTTAACCGCTTATTAAAGCAGTTTGAAGAAATGAAAAAAATGATGAAGCAAATGACAGGCATGACACAGGGCAAGGGTAAGAAAAAGATGAAAATGCCTGGGTTTGATTCATTATTTAAATAAAAAATAAGGTGTTAAGAAAAAACACTTTACAAACCATCAAGACATTGCTAATATAATATCTTGTGTGAAACTTATTCGGAGGTGCTATTAAAATGGCAGTTAAAATTCGCTTAAAACGTATGGGAGCTAAAAAATCTCCTTTCTATCGTATCGTAGTTGCAGACGCTCGTTCACCACGTGACGGTCGTCAAATCGAAACAGTAGGTACTTACAACCCACTTACAGTTCCAGCTACAGTGCAAATCGATGAAGAGAAAGCTC
This sequence comes from Solibacillus silvestris, assembly GCF_051967575.1. Lineage (NCBI taxonomy): Bacteria > Bacillati > Bacillota > Bacilli > Caryophanales > Caryophanaceae > Solibacillus > Solibacillus silvestris. The sequence goes on along the minus strand of NZ_JBQCJW010000019.1, from coordinate 2,499 downwards.
TTAAATGGTTGGCTGATGGTGCAAAACCATCTGATACTGTACGTAACCTGTTCTCAGAACAAGGTATCATGGAAAAATTCCATAACGCTAAATACAGCAAATAATTCAATGATGAATTCGGAGGTGGCATTATGCAGCAGCTGATTGAAGCAATTGTGAAACCATTAGTCGATTATCCTGAAGAAGTTCGTATTGAGACGGATGAAACTTCAAATCGAGTTGTTTATAAACTTTTTGTTCATCCCGAGGATCGAGGGAAAGTAATAGGCAAGCAAGGACGTGTTGCGAAGGCAATTCGTACGATTGTGTACTCAGCAGCAGGCGGTCACCAGAAGAGAAAGACATATGTCGATATATTGGATTAGTAAAGGAAGGGTGGCATTTTGCTAACCCTTCTTTTTTTGTTATGATAATGTTGTTTTCCGTTACGGCGGAGTTTATTGCGGTTACCACAGAGGCAACGTTCTTGTGCTCCTGTCGCTCCGCTTTCGTCGCAAAGTAACATTCAAATCAAAAAGGCATTTGAATGTTACTTCGCCGCCTTCACTCCAAACAACGGTGTATATAAAAGTTATGTGGTAACAAATTATTATAAAAGGTGGAATATACATGGAATGGTTTAATGTAGGTCGTATTGTGAATACACATGGTATTCGTGGAGAACTGCGAATTTTATCGACAACGGATTTTGAAGAAGAACGTTTTGCGATTGGTTCTAAACTTGCAGCATTCAAGAAAGATGATAAAAAGCCGACTTGGGTAACAATTGCTTCTTCCCGGCGCCATAAAAATTTTATATTAGTAACGTTTGAAGGAATGGAAAACATCAATTTAGTGGAACCTTTCAAGGAAGGATTGCTAAAAGTAACGATGGACCAATTGGCTGAAGATGAGCTGGAGGAAAATGAGTATTATCATTTTGAAATTAAAGATTGTGAAGTGTTTTCAGAAGAAGGCGCACTGATTGGTGTTGTTACAGACATTTTGGAAACGGGCGCAAACGATGTATGGGAAATAAAAGCGCAAGGTGGTAAAAAGCATTATATTCCTTACATTGAGGATATCGTAAAAGAAATCGATGTAGATGAGAAAAAAATCATTATTCATGTAATGGAAGGCCTGCTATGATGAAAGTTCATGTACTAAGTTTATTTCCCGATATGTTTACGGGCATATTTGGTGCATCAATTTTAAAAAAGGCCCAAGAAAAAGGTGCGGTCGAGTTAGCTGTAACGGATATTCGGGAATTTAGCGAAAATAAGCATAAGCAAGTCGATGATTACCCATACGGCGGCGGGGCGGGGATGGTGTTGAAGCCGGAACCGATGTTCAAGGCAGTTGAAGCCATTACAGAAGGTCGCAAGCCGCGCGTTATTCTAATGTGTCCGCAAGGTGAGCGCTTTACGCAGAAGAAGGCGGAGGAGCTTGCCAAGGAAGAAGATTTGGTATTCCTTTGCGGACATTATGAAGGATATGATGAGCGTATTCGGGAGCATCTTGTAACGGATGAGATTTCGGTTGGCGACTTTGTATTAACAGGGGGCGAGCTTCCTGCAATGACAGTAATTGACGCGGTCGTTCGTTTATTGCCGGGTGTTCTAGGGCAAGAGGATTCCCATATTCAGGATTCATTTTCAACAGGATTACTGGAGCATCCCCATTATACAAGACCAGCCGATTTTAGAGGGATGAAAGTACCGGATATACTGTTATCAGGGAATCATGCAAAAATCGAAGCGTGGCGTGAGGAACAGTCATTTAAGCGAACGTTGGAGCGTAGACCGGATCTATTTGAAGCGCTGGAATTAACGGACAAGCAAATGAAAATACTCGAAAAGATTAAGAGTGAAATGTAAAGCAAAACTACTTGCAAGCCCTCAAAAATTATGGTAAGATTCATTCTGTGCTTCAATGTAAGCACTGAATTACGGTGTTCCGCTGTGGCTAATATTAGCGTGCAAGAGCATCTGTCCAAGGAGAGAAAACAATGTCAAACATTATTACAGAGATCACAAAAGATCAATTACGTTCAGACTTACCTTCATTCAAACCAGGTGACACAGTTAAGGTACACGTTAAAATCGTTGAGGGTACTCGTGAGCGTATCCAATTATTCGAAGGCGTAGTTATCAAACGTCGCGGCGGCGGAATTAGCGAAACTTTCACAGTACGTAAAATTTCTTACGGCGTTGGTGTAGAGCGTACTTTCCCAGTACACACTCCAAAAATCGCTAAATTAGAAGTAGTTCGTAAAGGTAAAGTACGTCGTGCTAAACTTTACTACCTACGTAACCTACGTGGTAAAGCTGCTCGTATTAAAGAAATTCGATAAGAACTTTTTAGAAGGGGGCTTGTATATACGAGGGCACTGAAAAACTTACATTTTTTACGATGAATTAGTTTTTCAAACAAAAATAAGGCCCTTTCCATTCGTTTTTGAATGGAAGGTGCCTTATTTCTTTCTTTTTTCCTACTCTTTTTCACTCAGTAGTTTGAGTA
>NZ_JBQCJW010000018.1:0-67221 GCF_051967575.1 Solibacillus silvestris | reverse complement strand
ATGTCGGACACGTCCTCTCATATAAGTTATTTTACTAACTTAGCTCGATTATGTCCATGACTCTATATTACATCCACCATTTTTAAAATCATACTTGGGAACATCAATATGCTTAAGATTGTATTTGGTTAAAACAGATGCCACCTTTATGCAACAATCGTGCGCATTCAAGGGGTGAAGAAACGGGGCCATAAGATTACATTTGACCAACAGTTATATTATAATAATTTGGATTTCTGTAGTAAGGTCAAGTGAAGAACAGCAGCGAATAAGCGCTGAGCTGTTGATATTTAATCATAAGTAAAATAAATGTTTTTTTATGGAGGGAAAATAATGGAGTGGAATTTTATAATAATAGCAATAGGTATTGCAGTTGCAGGCTATTTTATTGGAGATGGATTAAAGAATTTTAAAAATCCAAATGCAAAAAGTATTATGGATTCATTGGAAGAAGACGATGAACACGAATTGATAAGAGAAAGTGATGTACATTATTTTATGGGGATATCAAAAGAAGATGCAAAGACTTTAATCAAAGAGCATTCTGACGTTCCACATATTATTATAAACAGTAAAGTGTATTACCCGAAGGCAAAATTACGTAAATGGTTATTGAGTGTAGGGGAGTGAACTTAATTCAACACACGGGCAAAACTGTCATTACATACCGAAAATATTGAATGCAAGAGAAGGGGCTTTGTACATGATTTTAAAAAGAGGTGTAACGGGCTTTACTGCAGGGGATTTATCACTTGAACGCGATTGGGCGGCACATCATGCTGAATTTAAAAAATACTGCTACTCGTATGTTCAGCAGGTGAATGGCAGCGTGCTGGCCTGGTATGACCCGGATATTGATTTTGGCTATGTCCATGCATATGTGAAAATCGGTGGGGAAGAGGTATATATTTTTTATAATGATATGTATGATTATGTAGCTTTTAGTAGTAATTTTGAAATTGGCGGCTTAGATTTTACTGACCATCCATTATTGAGCGCCCTGTTTGAAAACCGCTATAGGGTATTAACCGTATCCCAATTAACGGAGCCCTTACTATATCACACTAATGCGAGTGGTACTATTCTAATGAATGAACATGACCTTAATGATGTTGAGCTAGGCTTTATGGTTCATTTCAGATCACAGTCAGTAGGGGATTTAGTGTTTAATTATTGGGATTAGTAAACTGGAATTTTGTCGTTATTCTATTGTGGATTGCAATACTACATACGAGGGAGAAAGTTATGATTGTTTATACTGTACAAAGACTAAGCACCTACAAATTAATGCGGGAACAGGGATACTTAACGGGGAATTTTAAATATGCAATGTTCCCGGAAGAATATAAGTGGATGATGGATCAAATGGAAAAGCGGCTTCCTCATTATAAAAGCGAGGTACCGCCAATATGGGTATGGGAACGACGGGTTAATCGCAATGAACAGGGACTTTTTAAAAAAGGAACAAAAGGAGTCATTTTAAAGTTGGATATCCCGAAAGAGAATATTCTTTGGTCTCCGTTTGAAGAGTGGCATTCTATATTAAACAAAGGGCCAATTACCTTTGATGAAATGGAATTTAATGAGTTTGATAAACGTGGATACTTATTTCATGAGATCAAAGAAACATGGGAGCGGTTATTCGATATGGATTGGCTTAAGAGTCGTCCTAAAGAATGGGCAGGCAATTTTGAGGATGGATGGATGCAAGGTGTTACTCCAAAAATTACTATGGATCAGATTGTCAAAGTAGAACGCTTTATAGCTAAATAACATTTTCTTTATATTGGTGAGGTCATAGGAATCAACAATTAGACGCTTTTCTGAAATAAGAAAAGCGTCTTCTTGAGAATAGGCCAGCTAGTACAAGAGAGGGGGAGGGAAGCTTTCTTACAGACGAAATATTTTTCTCTCAATTCACCCATCTCTGTTGATGGGGTAGAGTATACAGTATTATTTTCAATGAGGAGGTTTTAAAATTGCGGAATGATAGAAGAATAGTAATGATAATATTTACTCTAGTACTAGTCATATTGGTTGGTTGTGAAAACTCCTCTAGTGAGTCAAGTGCAAATTCAAACAATGAGTCATCAAATAACACAGCAGCTCAAGATTCAGATGACAACGTATCAAATAAAAACTTGACAGATGTACAAAAAGACACAACAGAAAACTCTTCAGTAGATGTTGAAAAGAGCGCCAATAATGCAGGGAAAGTCGATACAGACAGTAAAGACGAAAATCCGATAACTAATGATACAAACACAATACTTCTCAAAAAATTAAACGATACTAAAAATGAAGTGGACGAATTAGAAGCATCCGACTCATCGACATTTGCTTTGAAAAAAGTGGAAAACGAAAGATGGGAGATCTGGGATGAATTGTTGAATGAAATTTATGGAGTTTTAAAGGAGCAACTGCCGCCAGATGAGATGGAGCGATTAAGAGAAAAACAACGGAACTGGATAAACTATAGAGATGATAGTGCATTGGCAGCATCGCAGGAATATAAAGGTGGTACACAGGAACACTTGGAATATGTGTCTGTGCTTGCAAATCTTACAGAAGAAAGATGCTATGAATTAGTTGATAATTATAATCCCTAATCGGGAGCAGAACTTGAAAATTGAAGGTGTTACAAGAAAATGGATAAATTGAGAAATACATTAGAGTTAATTAAATTAGGAGAAGTGTTAAAGAAAGAATTACGGCATAGTTGGCTCTCTGATGGTCGAAGGGAAAGTGTGGCTGAACATACATGGCGTGTAGCGCTAATGGCTATGGCGTTAAAAGGGGAACCGGCTGTTGCCAGATTGTAGAAATCATAAGTAAAGGTGGGAGAACGATGGATTGCTGTAGTAATAAGGTTAATGAAGTGAGAATAGGCGTAAAGTGCAAAATGATTACAAGAAAGTCAGTCATTACTTAAACCGGCTGCAATAGTAACTTACATGCGTATGTAAATCACTATTTCTGTTCAAGTAAAGACTGTGTTGTAGTTAATTTTGATGCTGGTAAGAATAAATATTATCTCATATTATTAATCGTTTTTGTGTTGTTCAAGTGCCTTCAAGGTACGTTTATCAACCATCTTTGCTACATCACCGTTCTCGTCATAAAACTCTACGATCATAGCAAATTTAGATTTGGGCAGGTAATGGATCTTTAATTTCAATTTGCCTACCCCTTCTTTTGCTTCATCCACACCGATATACCCTTCAACATCATAGCCAGTTCCGTTGATGGTCACTGATGTTATGTAACCACTGCTTCCCTTTGGTATGAATAATCTGTAGTCTTCAATTACCCCTGTTACTGTAGCGTAATTTCCACTTTTATAGTTTTCTGTATCTTCTATAGCCTCTTTTCCGTCTATGTAGGCCTGTCCACTTAACCACAGAACACCTGCCCCAATCAATGCTGTTATGTAAGTACCTATCTTTTTACGTGCCTTTTTAAAGAATAACCCTGAAAACAAAGATAAACCTAGCACTAAAAAGAAAACGAAAAGAGAGAAGTACAAATTTATTTGAGGTGCTAGCCAGTTAGTATCTTCCAAATAGTCGAACAGGTATGCATCATATAGGAGAAATACTGCGAAACCTAAAATGAAGATACCTAAACAACCGAATGCCAAAAATGGTGCTCTGCCTCTTTGCCTATCTTCTTTTTCCCTGTTTCCACCTCCTTTTCCAAAACTGGAAAGAGTTTGTGTTTTCGGTTTTCTTTTCTTTTTCTTACTCATTCTTTTTCTATCCATAGTTTAATCCTCTCTACTTTAACGAGGTCCGGGATTCCCCAATCCTCCTGGTTCTACAACTCTTTATTTTACCATGTCAATGACCATTTTACCTTTCATATCATGCAGTTCTATTTTACTGATGCATCCAGACATAGGTGAGCAATATCTTTTATGCCTTTGTTTCAAAAGCCTTCACTGATTGCTAAAAGTGCTCCTATTTTTAGGGATTTTTTTGTTTGCTTATATTGAATTTAAGTAGGATATAACGAAGTAATTACACCAACCTTATTAATAGGCGCATTAATGTATGTACCTATTAGTAATAGGACGGTGATCATTTTGAGGTTCTTAAAAGCACTCGCTTGTTTGTTCGTTATTTTTTTAGTTTTTGGAAATTTATTTGATCGCGAAGGAATCGCTTCAGATGGTGAAGTTACGCTAAAAGAAGCGATTAATATTGGACTCCGGAAAGCAAAAGAATGGAATGTAAACGCAACACTCGAAAGTATCAACAGTGTGGATGAAAAGATGGGAGGCTCAAGAGGAGAAACAGGGAAACGCTTTAATTGGTTTATGATTTTTATAGTTCCAGGTACAGAAGATTATGTGCTGGTTGGTATTTCAGAAAAGAAAATCACCGAGTTTAGACCGAATAGGCAAACTCCGGGTCCAGCAATACCCTACGATGAGATTAAATTGGATAGCTCTGATGTTCTCGAACTGGCAAAGGATAAATTTGGACTTAAAAAAGGCAAAGATTGGGCAACAGGATACCATTTTACACTTAATAGTATTGAAGGTATTCCAATCCTTACAGTAATTGGGGTTGACCAAGATAATTATTTTACCCGAATATCGTTCAATGCTCAAAACGGAGATGTGGTCAGCGCCATTCATAAATTACCATATGGCGGAGGATTAATATCCAAACGTATGGGTACAGATCATACCGGTAACCTAATAAAAAAAGGGATGGCGATTACGGGGATTGTCACTGGAAATAAAAAAGTAGTTGTATGGGGAGACAAAAAGCCAACACAATTTAGTACAACCAAGCAACCTTTTATTGAATGGAGCCATAACAATGGAGAAACATGGACAGAACTCCAGCCTGATAATTATGTAACAGAGGCATGGTTTGATAGGAATGACCAATTATTTGCAGCAACGGAAAAAGAGCTATGGGCTGGTATAACATCAAAAAGTAAAGGAATGAAAATTCTTTCATTAGACCAAGCAATTGAGAACATCGATTATTCAATCAACAACCATATAGCTGTGCTGTCAGGCGGAACTATTTACTACACGACCAGTCAAGGAGAGAGTTGGGAACAAGCTATAGTCCCGAAACCATTTGATGCGGTTCAAATATCAGAGAATGGTGACTTGGTAGGATTCACAGAAGAAAGGAAGATTCTACAAAAGACAAGTAATGGGTGGATTGAAATCACTATGCCGAACAGTAATGATGAACCACTAGATATGAAAGTGATTAATAATAGGCTGTTCATCACAACAAAAAGTGGAATTTGGATCCGACAACTTCAAGAGGGAAATTGGACAAAAATGCAAGTGGATGAAGTGGTCTTTAAATTTATTAAAAAAGGAGAGAAATTATTCGGATATACAAATAGGGAAGAAGCTATTTATTCCATCAACACGAAAGATGAAGGCAAACCTGAAAAAGTGTTTGTTGCGGTTGATTTCATCGTTAATGATGTGGATATTATGGGAGATACACTATGGATTGCAACTGCACCCAATTATTCGTGGGAAGATATGGCGATTCCGCAGAGACCGTAAAAGTTTGAAGGGTATATCGATGGAGAAAATATATTATGAACATGTAATTTAGACAAACGGGTACTTAGTTTAATAAAGGTTTTCAGCGAACGGGCGCATTTCTGCAACAAGAAATGCGCTTTTCTTAATGAATTGGGTCATTTTCCAAGTGCTTTATTTTTCAAATAAACATGGACATAGTGTTTTTCTTGGAGCAAGGGACATACCCTCTTTACAGGAGGTGTTATATGTCAAAAAGGATATTGATAACTGCTGGAATATTTATAGTAGGAATAACATCGTTTAACTTGTTAAATAACCCGTTCCTATTTGATTCTTCCAGAGAAAAAGTAGAAGAACTAGAGTCTTTGAACACTATAGAAGAATCTATACTGAAAAAGTTAATGGTAAAGCTCCATAAGAAATATGTAGGAGTTGACGTCAAAACGACTCCAAACAAAGAATTGGTCATACAAGTAGTGGGAGATGAAGGCTATTTAAAGTCAGTGAAAATGGACATGGAATTTATTGCAGAAGGTGTCATTAAAAATACTGTATTAGAAGATTATATAGTTGTTTTTGAAAGATGGGATTGGATTGGTGATACAGATGAAATGATCAATAAAGAACACCAGTTCATACTTAAGACGTTAATGAAAGGCCTTAGGAATTATCAAGTAGTTGATCAAATAAGTATTGATACTCAGCAAATTATTATCGTACATACTTCAATAAAAGATTCGGATAAAAATGCACGTAAAGTTGCACTAGAAATTGAAGAAAAGGCAAATGAAATATTACATTCAGAAGAATTGAATTCAGTATCTAATAGTAAAACTTTTAAAATTAAAGTGAAAATGAATGGAAAAGTGATTAATTAGGATTCTTGATGGTAATTCGGAATTTAGGGTTTTATGTTTTTCACTATTTATAGGGAGCACTTTGTACGAAAGAACAGAAATTTATTCCATATTATGGATTGGGTGTGTTGATATTGTATTTAATTTATTAAAGATTAAGGAGGCGGTATTTTGAAAAAAGTATTAACTGGTTTTGTTGTGTTGTTATTCATCATTTCGGTATCTTATATGTTAGTTAAAAATGAATCAAACAAGTCAGCATCTGTAAATACGGAAAAACTAGAGGATATTTTAGTTAAAAGTATGGAAGAAACTAAAACGGAAAAAAAGAAGTTGGAACAGTTTCTGACAATAGGTTCACAGGAGCTAAACAATAATGGGTATCAAGTTAATTTAGGGTTTTCACATGAAGAGCGAAATTTAACGGTGCAGGTTCCGGATAAAGCGTTTTTAAAAGCCAATCAAATGGACATTGAAAAGATCATTTATAATACTGCAAAAACGATTGGATTTCAAGATTTTAAAGTAGATTTTCTCACTTTGGAAAACTTGCCTTTGCCTACATTGAGCGAAGAAGATGAAAAGTCAAGGAATTCTATGATGAAAGTTGTTGAAGAAATTAGGGCTTTATTAAAGGAAAAGGGATACCCTTCTAACTCAGTCTTAACGAATCCGAATAATGAATTCATTATTGAAATACAAGGAACGAAGGAAGATTTAGAGTACAGTAAAGAAATTGAAGAACTCGAAAAAATCTTCGGTCAAATGATTCAATCAAAAACGGACTTTGATTATACGGTTAAGATTCGAAAAAAAAAGCGAAAGTGCAATACGTGATCAACAATGGCAGCCAATCCTTAGTGCGATAAGTGAAGAAACGAACAAGAGGTTTGAAGAATATCGGGGGTTTGCCTATTCATTCCATCCGGAACCATTACAAATTATTATTAAAACTAACATCGATTCACCTAAATGGTTCGGAAATCCCGATAAAAAGATCAATCAAATTGCAGAATATGTAGATATAATCATAAAGTTGAAAAGAGAAGAGTTATCGATTGAAGAAATTCCATACGAAATTATTATTACGGATAAAAATGATAAGGAAGTAAAATAGTTACAATGCAGTGAATTAGTTTAACAAGCTACGTCAATTTGATAATTTTAATCAGACTGGGAATACTACACCTAAAATACATCTAGGTTAAAGAAGATGACCAGATCTATTACACTTTTGTTGATTTCATTTTGTTTGTTGTTTTCCTTGACCATATATGCAACTGTAAATGTTAAGCCTGATCCTTATGAAAAAATGTATCCTGAAATAGGTTACAAAACTGTGGAAGATGCATTGGGCGATTTTGAACAACATTTCAAACAAGAACTTAAACTTTCGCTTAGAGTACCACCGATAAGCTTTACTCATTTATTCCCGCGGCAATCGTGCAATTGACTTTGCAGGCCCGTTCAGCATAATATTCATAAAAATGTTATATAATACTCGTTGTCGATGGAGATACGGTGCCGTTACTGTGTTTGTTCATATATTAAATTGCTGGTAATACAGCGCAACAATGAGCTTTAAGTTTTACAGGTCTAAAGTGATCTTTGAAAATTTTTCATCTAATCCTATTTAAAATCCCCACTCGGTACTTCTTAAATATTACATACACTATTATGTAAATTAGGACTGAGGAAATGAGTATATTGAACAATGCTCCTGTCAGAAATATGAATCCACTGGAATGGGAACTAACAATTCCTGTATAAGTATGTTCGATAGCATCTATGTATTCTACTTCTTCAAGTTCATCTATTCTTGTTTTTCTATCCAATAGTAAGCTCCCGATCTTATAATTTAAGAAGAAAAGGAGCGGCCAAATAAGAGTTCCCATGACACCACCGACAAGTGCTGAAACGGTATTCGCCTTCACGAGTCTTGCCATACTAACGGAAAGAACGGGGCCCAACCCAAAGGTAGGAAGCCAGCTAGGGATAAAACCGATAGTCACCCCTAGCGATACTTGATGTGGACCAGATTTAAGCCGGAACAGACGGATTAAATTATATTTGATTATTCGTGTTATTTTCATATATGTATATCCTCTCCAAGTGCTTCATTACAACCGTAAAATAAACATGATAGATTTATTATACCGAATTTACTGGATATGGATTTCATTTTTCCGAACTATTGTATTAGTAGGATGGTGCTGATAATCTTTTTGACTGATTGATGATTCATTACACAATAAAAGGTGATGATGGGCGCCATAGTGGTTTCCTGGCTGATTTAGACGATGCTACAAAGGAAAAAGCTTAAGACCTTATCGATGATGCAGAAGCTCAATTAGCAAAATTAGGGATAGATCACTTGCCTATGAAAGGTTTTAAAGGAAATACTGCAGAATAAAAGCTAGGAGAGTACCTCAGATTGATGTTGTAAGACTGATTTACAGTCCTCTAACATTAGTTTGGGGTACTCTTTTTATTTCAAAAATAAGATGTCACAACATAAATGATTTTCTTGAATTTGGTTGTTTTACGTTTCCCTTATCTAGTAAATAAAGTATCCATTTATTTTTTATAATATGCTACAGTTAAATTAAAAAGTGTTAACTAAGAGAGGGTAACCAACAATGGGTTCGCAATTGACCATGTATATTACGCTTGTTTGTACATCAGGCGTGCTTAATTTGTACTTATGTCTCTATGCATTTAAGAAACGTCATAACTATACGAATATCGCAAACTATTTTATTTTTTATACAGCAGCGATAGGCATTTATTGTTTTGCTTCGGCTATGAGCTTAATCTCTACGACACTTGGGCAAATCAATTTTTGGACAATCATCCTTTATGTAGGGATGCCATTGTCTTCACCTTTAGGATTATTATTTATTATGACCTATTTAGGCATTAACGTGACAGTAAAAAGAAATATTCTCATGCTCCTTATACCTTTTATTACAATTATAATGGTGGCGACGAATAACTGGCATCATCTTCATTACCGAGTGTTTGAACTGGACCCGGATTTAGGGGCTCCTTACGTTTATCAGGAGATTGGCGTTTGGTATATTGTCCATGGTGTGTACACATTTGCCTGCATGTTTGTAGCTTTTATACTGTTAATCTCTCACTGGAAAGAAACGGCTAAGGCATATCGTCCGCAGCTTATTGCGTTAATGTTCGGTCAGTTTGTTCCGATGCTGACGGCGTTTCTGTATTTGATAGGAGCGACACCTGCAGGAATTGACCCGGTTCCAATGGTTTTATGGCTTTCTTCGCTGCTGTATTTATGGTCTATCAGCACATCCCGGCTGTTTACAATTATGCCGATTGCCAAAAACACGATATTCAACAGCATAAATGATGGCGCTATAGTGGTGGATGAATCATACAGGCTTATTGAGTTCAATCAAGCTTGCAAAGCAATATTGCCACAGTTGGATAAATCAATGCTCGGCAGGAATTTCGGTGAGATTTGGACGGAGCAGACAGGAGATGCCCTGCCATTCAAATTAGGGACCGATATTGTGCACAATCAGGAATTAAGACTGGCATCCGATGATTCAGAGCGTATTTATCAGGTGCGTACTACATCATTGGACCAAGCGAACAATAGCAAAGGTCTGTTATTAGTCTTTACCGATATGACAGAGGTCAAAAGGCTGCAAGTACAATTGGAGCAGCAGGCTTATTATGACGAGCTTACAAAGATTTATAATCGGCGCGCATTTTTGCAGCAATGTGAGCAGGATTTTATGGCGGCAAAAGAAATGTCCTCTCCATTTACAATCATGTTAATGGATATCGATTTTTTTAAGCGGGTGAATGATACGTATGGCCATCATGTTGGTGACCAATTGCTCGTGCACGTCGTAAAGGTTTGCCAAACTCAATTGCAGGAAGGGCACTTCTTCGCTCGTTACGGCGGGGAGGAATTCGTCATTGCAATGAAGGGATACAAAGAATCAGAAGGCGAGGCATTAGGAAACCGACTTCGCAGAACCGTGGAGATGGAGCCGCTTATTACTACAGAGGGAAGTATTTCGGCTACTTTAAGCATTGGAATTGCTGAAGTAAAGGAATGGACAGGGGAAACACTCTATCAGCTGCTGCATAAAGCAGATACAGCTTTGTATGCAGCGAAGCAAGAAGGGCGCAATCGAGTGAATGTCTATGCGGATAGCCATTGAAAAAATGAAACCTCGCAGTAAACATAAGTATAGGTACGAGTTTAAACCGACATGGAGTCAATATTCTTCATGCCGGTTTTTTAATAGAGCTATATGACAAAGTTTATAATGCAACGGGCAACAGAATTAAAAAGATTGCAGAAACTGATGAATAAGCTAATATGCACTGATGCGAAATTCATTTACAGCAAATGCGCTTTTCATTAATTAAGCAAATTTAATATTTTTCTTAACGGCTATTTCACATAAGGCAAAGAGTAAACCGGCAACACCAAAAAGAATAATTGAGCTAATAATATTTAAATTGTATGCTTCTATAAAAAGATTATTATATTTTATTGCAAAAACAACCGCTCCTATAAATCCCCCGAATAAAGGAAATAAAAATAATTTCAATTCCGGTTTTCTGACGTATTTACTTGCGATAAATGTTAGCGGGAAAAACGAAACGGGATAGACGATTATGACGAAAGCTGCCTCAATGAAGAAATGAAAGACGGGCGCATCATTCAGTCCTATATATTCCGACGTCTGAATTTTATCGCCTTCTAATAATTCTACTCCGATTGTTGCTAAGGAAAAGAATACTGCAAACGGTATCCACATTATTAAACAATGATAAACAGTTTTCATCTGATACCTCTCCTTATGTGATTGACGCAGTTATTATAACAGCTTATTCAAAGCACCATCAATTCAAAATAGCGTTCGAATTAGTTTCCTTAGTAAATACAACGAAAAAAGTGGAATAAAGTTACGCTTCAACTGCCAGGGGTCATTCTGCATGAAGGATCAGCACATACGATAAGAGGCTGAAAAAATGCATCGATGGAGAAGAGATTGTTTAGTAAGGATGATAAGAGTACTGCGCTCGAATAAAATGAAGAATAAGTATAACAATTGGAATGGGAAAAAATGCTATGATTATATTTGTAGCATCATTAGAAAATTGCTGCTTCGAACATGGACAGCAGAGGTTTAATTTTTGAGGAGCCGCTATTTTGATTATGAAGGATTTTCATTGCAGCTTTTGCGCGTTGTTCAAGTTGGCCTTTTTTTCTCGGCCCGCTACAATAAATATAGCGGCATCAGCACCTTTAATTAAAGAAAAAGAGAGGTGGAAATTAATGAGGAACATATTTATAGGGATTGGCATATTCACAGGATTGATAACTGTATTTCTATTTTATAATCACAAACAACTACCTGCAGAAGAGGATGTATTTCAAAATACGGAAAACTGGTCTTCAGTAACAGAAGAGGTCTATTTTGTAAAGAAAATAGACGGGGACTGGTTAACGATATTTAGAAATAGAGATGCAATTATGATGGGCCGGCTAGAGCAGAATTGGTTAGGGTATTGGGAACTAAGAGGTGATGAGGGATATAAATCTACATTAATTTCAACATATTATCCACCTATGGAAGATGATGAATTTACTTGGAGTGCATCAGGTTCAAGCGGAGAAACCAGTTCATACTATTTTGGTCAAATCATCAATCCTATGATTAACAGGATAGAGGTTGAAACGAAGAAAGACTTCTTTGAAGATGCTTTAATCATTAGTGATGGAGGTGCACAATTTTTCTTTGTTGAATCAGAAGACGAGATGCTAATGCCTGTAAATATTCGGGCATTTACTGAAACTGGAGAGTTAATATATTCCACGATTAAACCAATATATCGTTAGTGTTCGACCGCTGTATGAAGAGATGTAAAAATCCTACCCCCATTGTTAATATTACCCTAAAAAGTGATTTTTTTATTGGATTATGAATATAGTAACCGATAACTAGGGTAAGGAGAAGTATGATCTATAAAATAAGAAAGCGGGAGGGGGCGTACACGGAAAATCCATGAAATATGTTTTTCCGTATATGAAGATCGTTCATAAATATATTTGAAAAGGATGTAGATAATATGAATCAAATTTTTAAAAAAGATGAGTATATTATTATTCCTTTCTATAAAGGGCGCAAACAGGAATTTATGGTTGTCAATACGAAGAAGGAGTTCAAAAACGGACATACCCACTTAAAGTCATTTAAGA
Source organism: Solibacillus silvestris (assembly GCF_051967575.1). NCBI lineage: Bacteria > Bacillati > Bacillota > Bacilli > Caryophanales > Caryophanaceae > Solibacillus > Solibacillus silvestris. The sequence goes on along the minus strand of NZ_JBQCJW010000018.1, from coordinate 54,581 downwards.
TGGCCAAGTATTTGATCAGTCTTGCGCGATGCAAAAAAATAAATTCCGGATTGAGACCATATTTATTAACGAGCCTTACAAGAATATCAACGGATTCTGAATATATTCAGAAATTGGAAGAGCTTCTTGCTGTAAAGAGATGTAAAGGAAACAAGGCCTCTTATTATAATAGAGCGATTTGAAAAAAGAATGTGATTATACCTGAAAATAGACAATGAAAAAATGGAGACCGCTTTTTCGGGTAAATGAAAGAGCGGTTTTTGTCATGAAAGAATTTAACGTAACTTTAGGCCAGGCATTTTTGCGGAGGGAAATTTGCAGATAGCTCCGTATTTGGCTATCCAACCATTTTAGATCATTTTTAATAACGCTTCTTCACCAGTCATGCCTTCTTCGATGCCGTACGCTTTCGCCTCGTATGTGACGGATTCCAATGGCGCTTTTAGCAAGTCATCGATTGTTCTCACACCAACTGCACGGCCAGCAATGATTTTGCGATCGGCCAATTTCTCATTTAACAGCCCGACATCCAGTGCGCCACACATAATGTAGCCACGTTCATTCGAAATCGTCAGCAATGTTGTTTTAGGTAATTGAACGGTCACGGCAGTAAATGAATGACCTTGAAGATCAATCGTTTCCGTATAGACGATAACCTTCTCCCCCTTTCATATAAATCATATGAAACAATTAGAAATAGGTACTTGTTTTTCGGTGAAATTGTGTAGAGTGTATCAAAAGAGCCGCTCTGTTCCACTTTCGCCGGTCTTTGTTCCACATTCAAGGCGCTGAGTTCTACTTTCGGCCTGGCGTATTCTACTTTCAAGCGGAAATCTTCTAATATCGCGGAAGCGTTCTACTTTTGAGCCGCTTTGTTCCACTTTCTCCGGTCTTTGTTCTACATTCAAGGCGCTGAGTTCTACTTTCAGCATGCCGCGTTCCACTTTCAAGCGAAAATCTTCTAATATCCGGGAAGCGTTCTACTTTTGAGCCGCTCTGTTCCACTTTCTCCGGTCTTTATTCTACATTCAAGGCGCTGAGTTCTACTTTCGGCCTGGCCGGTTCCACTTTCAAGCGAAAATCTTCTAATATCCGGGAAGCGTTCTACTTTTGAGCCGCTCTGTTCCCCACTTTCTCCGGTCTTTATTCTACATTCAAGGCGCTGAGTTCTACTTTCGGCCTGGCCGGTTCTACTTTCAAGCGAGAATCTTCTAATATCCGGGAAGCGTTCTACTTTTGAGCCGCTCTGTTCCACTTTCTCCGGTCTTTGTTCTACATTCAAGGCGCTGAGTTCTACTTTCGGCCTGGCCGGTTCTACTTTCAAGCGAGAATCTTCTAATATCCCGGAAGCGTTCTACTTTGAATGAGGATTGATGTATGAAGCTTTAACTTACTCATCGCCGACCTTTATCAAATAAATCCCTTTCTCAAATCCGCCGCGCTTCTCTTTCTTTGCAATCCGAGTTTTTTCAAGATCTTCAAAAGTGGCTTCGTGAATAAGAAGAGCAGCATGGATCAGTTCCAAAATATCGGCTAGTTCCTCCAGGGCATCCCGGGCATTTGTTGTCTCTTGATATTCATGCACTTCTTCTTCGAGTTTCTTCTTGATTTCAGTTAAATGTTCAGAAGTGTGTAGAATACGTGCAGTGAATTTACTCCCTGATTTTTCAATGATTTGTGGTATTTGGTCGCGTACGAGTTTGTTGTAGACTGGCATTGGACATCCCCCCCTTTTTATTAATTATAGAGAAAATCAGAAAGTTTCCAAAGTATGATTTAATATTATTCTGATTATTCTCCCGAAATTTCCATGTTAAAATAGTAAAATCAACGCTCGAAAAGGGGGACCACTATGGTGACTCGTCTGAAGCAGTCTTTAACGGCCCGACTCATTATTACGATCAGCGGGATTGTTTTTGCGATTTGTGTGCTGTTTTTATTACTGATCAATCATTATTTGAATGAATCAATTATAGAAGAGATGGGGGAAAAGGCGTTAACGAGCGCGTATTTGATCGCTGAACGCCCGGATGTCAATACCGCGTTTTCAATGAAAGATCCATCTTCAATTCTTCAGCCGATCGCAGAGGATATACGGCAGCAAATCGGAGCTACATTTGTTGTGATTGGGAATAGGCAAGGGATTCGCTATACACATCCGGACCGTGAAAAAGTCGGCCAGTCGATGGTCGGCGGGGATAATGATTCAGCGCTTATTGATAAAGAGTCTATTGTTTCCAAAACAACGGGTTCAATGGGAGAATCCATCCGCGGGAAGGTGCCAGTTATCGTCGATGGTAAAGTAATAGGGGTTATTTCGGTCGGATTTTTAACGAAAGATATTAAGAAAGCAATTGATACAGCCTTTTTGGGATGGCTTCAAATAACGGTACTTGTAGCGATTTTAGGTATTATTTGCGCAGTGCTGCTATCACTTTATGTAAAGAAGCAATTGCTCGGTATGCAGCCTGCACAGATCGCAAAGCTTTATTCGGCCTATCATACAATTCTAGAGGAAACGACAGACGGGATTATATTAACGACGCGGGATAATGATGTGGTCATATGCAATTCCCGTGCAAAAGAGCTTCTTTCAGCATTAAAAGAAGATTTATCGCTGGAAAAAGTGCTTCCTGAACGGCTTTTTGATGAAGAGGTTATTCGGGCCCTGGAAATTCCTCTGCAGCAGCAGGAAATTATTATTTCAAAGGCACCTTTAAAGCATGGGGAGCGACTCGGCTATTTATATTTTCTGCGTGCAAAGCTGGAATATGAAACAGTGACGAATGAGCTGATGCTTGTGAAGCAGCAAGCGCAAATGCAACGTGCGAAAACACATGAATTTGCCAATAAACTGCATGTAATCCTCGGGCTGTTAAAGCAATCCCACACGGAAGAGGCAATCGCGTTTATAAGGCAGGAGCAGCAGGATACGACGAAACAGCAGCAGGCACTTGCAGCACAGCCTTCCATCCTGATACAGGCATTATTAGAAGGAAAAATTTCGGAAGCAAAAGAGCGCGGTATTGTAATTGCAATTGAAACAGACGACGTTTTAATTGATTATAATGATGAAGAAGTTGATGCATTATTGACAGCGTTAGGCAATGTGCTTCAAAATGCGATGGATGCGTTGCATAATGCGAACATATCGAATAAGCAAATCAACCTGTCTATTCATCAGTACAAACATGAGCTCATCATTGAGGTGCATGATAATGGACCAGGCATCGATGCGGAAATGGCAAAGCAAATTTTTACGCTCGGCTATACGACAAAGGATGGCTATGAACGAGGCTATGGCTTAACGATAAGTGAGCAGGCACTAAAAAAAGTTGGCGGCTCATTATTATTGGAAGAAAGTGATTTAGGCGGGGCTTGCTTTTTAATCATTTTGCAAAGGAAGGGATTCAATGGATATTTGGCTAATTGAAGATGATTTTCGCATTGCGGCTATTCATGCCGATTATATAAAGGCGATTCAGCCGGAAGCACAAGTACAGCAATTTTTAAGCGGTGCCTCATTAAAAGAAGCACTCCTTCATACAGCAACACCGCCAACTGTTCTTTTTATGGATTTATTCATTCCGGATGTAACAGGCTATGAACTCGTTGCCTATGTACGGGCTCATTTTCCGGGCATATGCATTATCATGGTGACAGCAGCGGCAGAGCGTGCGCATGTTGAAGCATTATTTTCATACGGGGTTTTTGATTATATTGTGAAGCCGTTTGATGAGGCAAGACTTCAAAAAGCATTTCAGCAGCTTCACCTTACACGGTCGGCTTTGCAAAAGAAAACACACTTTACACAGCAAGATCTGGATTCGCTGTTTTACCGGCAAAATAATTCGGCGCCAGAAAAGGCGTTGCCGAAAGGGATTGACACATTTACGCTCGAACGGGTCATTCACTTATTTAATGAACAAATGTACACTACTTTAACGGCTGCACAATTAAGTGAAATCATCGGGACAAGCCGATCCACTGCAAGAAGGTATTTAGAGTATTTAGTTGAAATGAATATTCTTGAAACGAAGCTGCTTTATGGAACAGTCGGTCGTCCGGAACGCAATTATGTCCTCTGTGAAACTTATGAACAAAATTGATTTTATTTTACTTATTGAATAAATGAACACATTATTCCTCCATTCTTGTAATTGTCATAAAATTATAAGAATTCTAAGCAATGGGGGTTGTTTAATGTTAAGTATTGTAGGAATTATAACGATTTTGGTTATTGTCGGCCTGTTGATAAGCGGGCGTGTATCACCGATTGTTGCAATGGTCGTTCCACCTGTGATTGCCATGTTTATTGTCGGGTATTCGTTTGATGATTTGGGCGTGTTTTTCGAAGATGGGATTAACTCCGTAATTAGTGTCGCGATTATGTTCATTTTTGCGATCATCTTTTTCGGGATTATGCAGGATGTCGGGTTGTTTGAACCAATCATCAATAAAATGGTAGCGCTATCAAAAGGGAATGTCGTGCTTGTTGCGATTGTAACGGTAATTATCGCTGTCATTGCACAGCTGGACGGTTCTGGTGCATCCACATTTTTAATTTCGATTACAGCACTGTTGCCGCTGTATGTCCGACTTGGCATGAACCCGTACTTGCTTTTATTATTGGTCGGTGGTGCTGCGGCGATCGTAAACATGATTCCGTGGGGCGGGCCTTTAGGGCGTGTTGCGTCAGTTCTTGATACAGATGTGACAGAGCTTTGGCATCCATTAATAAAGATCCAGATTATCGGCATTGTGCTCATGCTTATACTCGCTGTATTTATGGGTCTCCGTGAAAAACGCCTAATAGCAAAGCGAGCGAAGACAGGGGAAGTGTTAAGCTTTGATTTAAGCAACAGTATACTAAATAATGAAACTGATGAATCTTTGAAACGTCCAAAGCTGATTTGGGCGAATGCGATTCTGGCAATTGTTGTTCTTGCTGTGTTAATGTCGGGGCTTTTACCTGCTGGACTAGCATTCTTAATCGGTGTTGCAATCGCTTTACCGTTGAATTACCGTACACCGAAGGAACAAATGGGGCGCATTCAGGCACATGCATCGAATGCCTTAACGATGGCTTCGATTATCATTGCTGCCGGGCTGTTTTTAGGAATATTAAATGGTACTGGAATGCTGACGGCAATTGCGAATAATGCCGTTAATATTCTGCCAAGCTTTTTAGCGCAGTATTTACATATTATTATCGGGGTGCTGGGCGTACCATTTGACTTATTGTTAAGCACAGACGCCTATTACTTTGCCTTGTTCCCGGTCGTGGATCAAATCGGCTTAACTTATGGAATCGATTCGTTATCGACAGCCTATGCGATGATTATCGGCAATATTGTCGGAACATTCGTATCTCCGCTTGCGCCGGCTGTGTGGCTTGCGCTTGGTTTATCAGGCTTGGAAATGGGCAAACACTTGAAATTCTCGTTTTTATGGATGTGGGGATTGAGTATTGGATTACTGGTGATCGCGATTTTATTAGGTGTTGTGCAAATTTAGGGTAGTGGTTTTGGGCAGGCTGGCAAATGGCTTTCTGAAGCAGCCTGAACCATATGAATAATGAATGCTAAGTGAAGTTTCTTTTATAAGGAGCTTCATTTTTTTATGGGAACTGTCGTATTGCTTGAATGGAAGAGACCAGGATTATCTCGAAATAATACAATCCGCAATATATTTCAGAAAATGAACGAATATGAGTGCCTTTGTCGATTTCGAGTCATAATTGAAGGAGCTGGTACGGTTATTTTAACAGGATATCGGGAAGTCGCAAAGCCTGGGCCTGGCCTCTAGTATCGAGACATTTGAATAGCTTGTACAACCGGAGCAAATCCCGATAGAATAATAGAAACCATCCGAAACGAGGCGTTGTCATGGAAGAGCAATTATTTGGTGCTTTAAAACATAATTCAAAAGAAGCAATTGAACATGGACAGTCAACGAGCGAGGTTACAATCAGAAAGTTGAAGAATGAAGAAAACGAGCCAATGGAATTGCTGTTGCTGGCGGATCCTTCCGAAGAAAGTATTTCAAAATATATAGATATTAGTGAAGTATATATCGCCATTGAAAGGGAAGAAATCATCGGTGTGTATGTTTTAAATGAAATTGCGCCATCAAGAGCTGAGCTGATGAATATTGCGGTTGCAGATTCGCATCAGGGGAAAGGCATAGGAAAAGCTTTGGTTTATCATGCAATTCGAGCAGCAAAGGAAAAAGGCATGGAGTCGATTGAGCTTGGCACGGGCAACTCAAGCATTCAACAGCTAGCGCTTTACCAGAAATGCGGTTTTCGAATGAAAGGGATTATCCATGATTATTTTGTTCAAAACTATGAGGAACCGATTTTTGAAAATGGGATTCAGTGCCGGGATATGGTGAGGTTGGTGCTCCGTTTCATCTAGTTTCCTTAGTTTTTTCTTGATTTTGCGTGTGGCATGACTGTTACAGAAGGTTTGAAACATATTGGATAGCCATAAGGAAAAGTAGAGTACATTATTCAATAGATTTGAAATCAAATTCAAGAAACTTTAACAACCAGGAAAGAGGGGAAAAAAGTGACATTGCAGCAATTAAAATATGTGATCGAAGTAGCGAAGAGTCGATCGATCAATAAGGCGGCACAGAGGCTGTTCATTAGTCAGCCGAGCCTCTCGAATGCTTTAAAAGAGCTGGAGGAGGAAGTGGGGATAACGATTTTTCTGCGTTCCAATAAAGGGATTGTGATTACTCCTGAAGGATCAGAGTTTTTAGGATATGCCCGGCAAGTGGTGGAACAGGCTGAACTTCTCGAGAACCGGTATACGAATACAAGTTCCCCGCAGCAGTTTTTTTCTGTATCTGCCCAGCATTATGCATTTGCGGTGAGTGCCTTTGTACGGCTGTTAAAGGATTATGATATCGAGGAATACGAGTTTAGTTTACGGGAAACAAAGACATATGAGATCATTGATGATGTCAAAAACCTAAGGAGTGAGATTGGGATTTTATATGTCAATGAATTCAATAAAAAGGTAATCCACAAGTTTTTGGGGGAAGGCAATTTACAATTCCATGAGCTTTTTACAGCAAACCCGCATGTTTTCATCAGCTCGACAAATCCGCTGTCTACAATGGAGTATGTCACCTTATCTGATTTGGATCCCTATCCGTATCTTTCCTATGAACAGGGGGATTATAGTTCGTTCTACTTTTCGGAGGAGATTCTCAGCACGCTTTCCAGACCGAAAAATATTAGGGTTACCGATCGCGCGACTTTATTTAATCTGCTGATTGGGTTAAATGGCTATACGATTTCAACTGGTGTCATTAGCCATAAATTGAATAGCAAGGACATTATAGCCGTGCCTTTAAAAGTGGACGAGAAAATCCATGTCGGATATATTACACATAAAAATGTAGCAAACAGTACATTGGCCAATACGTATATCCAATATTTAAAAGAATCGATTGCCGAAGAATTACTTTAGTTATAGGAAGAAGCTATAACGAGGGATAGGTTTTATGTGTTACGTTATAACAGTTTCCCTGTGCTAACCTTACATTAAGAAAAAAAGTTTTAACAAAAAGGAAAGCAGGGGATTGTATATGACAAAAACATTAGTAAAAGCACCGTTTAGAGCAGATCATGTAGGTAGTTTATTGCGTCCGGACAGCATCCATAAGGCAAGAAAGGATTTCCGGGAGGGCACTATAACGAGCCAGCAACTGCATGCAATCGAAACAGAGGAAATCAGGAAAATTGTTGATAAGCAAATTGAAGTCGGTCTTCAAGCTGTAACGGACGGTGAATTTCGCCGAAGATTTTGGCACACGGATTTCCTTGAACATCTAAATGGGGTAGAGGGTTACGTTCCGGATTCGGGCTTTGCATTCAAAGGTGAAGAAACAGAAAGATATGATGTTCGTGTAATCGGAAAAATCTCGTTTAACCCAAATCACCCGCATATTAAAGATTTTATCGAATTTAAAGAAATTGTCGGGGACCGGGCTGTTGCGAAACAAACAATTCCAAGCCCAAACCAATTATTTAACGCAGGAATTCGTAATGTGGATATTTACCCGGATATTGAAGAATATACAAAGGATATTATCCAAACATACCGCGATGCCATCCAAGCCTTTTATAATGCAGGCTGCCGTTATTTACAGCTCGATGATGTCTATATTGCAGGCCTGAACGCTCCGGAAATTCCGTTCAATGATAGCGGATATTCCCGTGAAGAGTTAATAGATCTGGCTCTGCGTGTTGTAAATGGAATACTGGAGGATAAGCCGGAAGATCTGATTGTAACGACGCACCTTTGCCGAGGAAACTACCGCTCAAAGTGGGCATTTGAAGGCAGCTATGCGAAAATTGCACCAATATTATTTGCAAAAGAAAAAGTAAACGGATTTTTCCTGGAATATGATGACGACCGCTCTGGCGATTTTGAACCGCTGGATTACATTCCGAATGGCGGACCGCAAGTAGTGCTAGGTGTATTCACTTCGAAACATGGTGAATTGGAGGTGAAAGAAAATATTAAAGCGCGTATTGAAGAGGCGACAAAATATGTGCCGCTGGAGCAATTATGCATCAGCCCGCAATGCGGATTTGCCTCTACGCACCACGGAAATATTCTGACTGAGGATGAACAATGGGCAAAGCTGAAATATATTGTTGAGATTTCGAAAGAGATTTGGGGATAATTTCTAAGGCGAGCACGATTAATTCATAGTTACAATAAATTTTGAACCGGTTTAATTTTGCTGCAATTTCAAATTGATCAGCGAAATGTAAATAAGGCAAGATAAAATACCCATACTAACAACAATTCATTGACTTCTGAATTTTTGAAGCATACAATGAAGGTAGTAAGATTCCATCCGGGAATCGCATGCAGTACAGCGCTTGGTTGACCGCCAAGCGTTTTTTTTTATTTTATTTGAATAGGTAGAGGCATTGATTCTAAATGGAACCAATGCCTCTTTTTGCATTACAGCATCATACGAAAGAATCGATAAATGGTATCAGCAAATCGGAATAGATCCGCTGCGTATCGGAGGATGACCAGTCCTTCGATACGCTTTTTCTTCCGCTCAGCCTTTACTCTTTCCATCCGGGAAAAGCGTTGCATGCAGTACACCTCCTTCCGAAAAAGGAGTCAGCTGAAAATGCTGCCTACATATTGTAGCATGAAACCCATTGGGGAAAATAGGAAGGCATAAAAATGGGGCCAGTAAATTTTCAATGGGTGATTTTATCTTATTATTTTATCTTATTATTTTATCTTATTGAAGGAATGATTGAAGCAATGTTTGATGCGATTGAGCATTCGTTTTATCGGGCAGCATGAGTATGGCTATCTGATTGATACGGGAGAGCACATCCACTACTTGAAACTTAATGTGGTGAAGCAGTAGGGCAGAAGGCAACCTTGAGATGGAAACTGATATACAGTCGCCAATCCAACAAAAGTTCGGCAAAGTCGCTTACACAGATCCTTGCATTTGCGGCAGTGGGAAAAGTACGAGAAGTGCTGGGAATAGGTTCCTTGAAAACTGTTTGTTGCAGTTGTCGCTTGGCATTGTGAAACATGTCATTTACATAAAAAGAGTTTATACTATCTATAAGGAAGGTGATTGCATGCTGCGTCCAGAGATAAAGGAACAAATCATTGCAATATTAAAGGAAAAATTAAAGCCTGATTTTATTATTCTTTTTGGTTCTTTCGCAAAAGGTACGGTTCATAATGAAAGTGATGTTGATCTTGCTTATTTCTGTAAGCAGCAGCTTTCATCGTATGAGCGATTTTTGATAGCTGGGGAGCTTGCGCTAGTTTGCGGGCGAGAGGTGGATTTAATTGATTTAAAGACAATCGATACAGTATTTGCGATGCAGATTTTTGACCAGGGGATTCCGATAGATGTTCAAGACGAAAATGAGTATACACGTCAAAAAATGAAGGCATATAGTATGTATGCAACATTGAATGAGCAGCGTGCGCCAATTATAGAAGCCATTAAAGAACGGGGAAGTGTATTTGGATATGAATGATGTTTTGCTAAACAAATTAACGACAATCGAACGCTGTGTGAAACGAATTCATGATGTGTATGATGGAAAACGTGAAAATTTAAACGATTTTACAAAGCAGGATAGTATTATTTTAAACATTCAACGTGCTTGCGAGTCAAGTATCGATATTGCGATGCATTTAGTAAGTGTAAGGAAATTAGGCGTTCCAAGGGCAAGTCGAGAGGCGTTTAAGCTTTTGCAGGATGCAGAAATAATTGATGCAAATTTGGCAAAGACATTGATGAATATGATTGGATTCAGAAATATTGCTGTGCATGATTACCAAGAGCTTGAACTTGATATTTTAGAGGCGATTTTAGATAAGCATATTGAAGACTTCAAGCAATTTGCAAAGGTGATTACTCAGTTAGAACAGTAATCGAAAAATAGTTATAGCAGTTCACATTGGTGAAGGCGCCATATATGCATATAAAGAAGACCGAAGCCGTTAATATGTAAGGGTTTCGGCCTTTTTGTGCTATGGGTGATTTTATGATGTAGCATTCAATAGTATTTGTGTATGGGTTTCGATTTATAAAACACTTTATTGATAAAGGACTAAATTCCCATGAGAAATCGAGAAAAAAGTTATCTATCTGGTAAAGCCATTCTTGAGCGTAATACGATATGCGAGAAGGGAATGTGGTCAAGATATTTTACGGGATAAGTTCGGCAAGCGCTGCCGCAATGATCCTTGCATGTGGGGCAGCGGGAAAAGTACAGAAAGTTCTGCGGCAAACCTTGTTTCCATGTAACTGTAATAGTGACGGCACCGTTCCACGCTGAATTTTTTGAACGATAGCGCCTGAACCTGGCTATTGGCGTCAGAAGATGAAATCCAGTTTTATAGGCTGCGAAGTATGGCAATATGCTAGTGCTTCGCGCTTTTTTAATGGCAGATCAAACTCCCTCTTTTGCCTTAACAAATGCCGCGGATTATAATAATGAGATAGTAAGGACTTAGAAGGAGTGTTTTTGATGAATACACGATACAAAATTACACGTCATGATGCACAGGGAAATCCAACGTTAAGCTTGGAGGAATGCCGAAATTTCTTTGAGGCTAAATCGGATTTCGAATACAAGGATTTCTTTAGTGCGAGCCAGGATGGTGTGAATATGAAGATTAAAGGCCACTTTTTTATGTGGCAATTGGAAAATGCGCAAGTACCGTTCCGATTTTTTGATGGCGAAATTTATGTAGCAGTTTCACATCCCGTCATTTTAGAAAAAACAATGGAAATTGCCCGCCAGCTAGAAGCCAATTATATTGAAGGATAATTGGAACATAAACAAGGCCAGGCATTGCAATGCATAAGTTTTCAAATGCTAAAGTACTTCGTTAAGCCGCTATTTTTTTAATCTTTGAAATGGGGAGATTGTGCCGATGAAGAAACGTTTTTCGAATTTAGACCAGGATGATAAGCTTGCTTCGTTTTTGGACGTGTTTAAATGGCAATTCACTAAATCCAAGAAAGTGGTGGATTGGCATGTGCCGCAGTGTGCGCAAAAAGATACGGATTTTCTGAAATCAAATCGTTCGAAGCAGACAATTACATGGATTGGCCATTCGACCTTCCTTATACAAAAGGAGGGGATGAATATTTTAACAGACCCTGTATGGGCAAAGACGATGGGTTTTTCAAAACGACTGACGGAGCCTGGCTTAAATATCGATGAGCTGCCTGATATAGATGTGGTGCTCATTTCGCATGCCCACTATGATCATTTACATATCCCCACATTAAAGCGATTAAAAGGAAATCCGCTCTATCTTATTCCGGAAGGGCTTGGCTATTTACTGAAGCGGAATCAACTTCACAATTTCGTGGAGCTGGCATGGTATGAAATGCATAAACTTGGGGATTTGGAAGTTCATTTTGTGCCGGCGAAACATTGGACGAGACGCCTGCTGTGGGATACGAATACATCGCACTGGGGCGGTTTCGTATTGCAAGCTGCCAGTGACGAAAAAAGCATTTATTATGCGGGGGATAGCGGATATTTTAGAGGTTTTAAAGAGATAGGCGAACGCTTCAGCATTCATACTGCATTGATGCCAATCGGCGCTTATGAACCGGTGTGGTTTATGCATCCTTCACATGTTACACCTGAAGAAGCGGTTCAAGCGTTTCAGGATGTCAGGGCGATTGTGTTCATACCTATGCACTACGGCGCATTTATGCTTGCTGATGACACACCAAAGGAAGCGGTTGACCGATTGCAGATACACTGGAAAAATAGCGGCTTGGCAGCTGAGAATCTTAAGGTTTTGGCTTTAGGCGAGACAGTCAGAAGCGGAATATAGGGTAATTACATGTATTTGGAGGATTATGTATATAGTTGTGTAAAAGTGAAAAGTCATATCCATTTCTGAATAATTGATTGTGCAATTAAATATGCTGTGGAATATATTGTTGATTGTGAGGGTCAAATTTTGCAGATTGACGATTAAATTACAATTTTAGGGAGTTCTATAAGCTTTACTGTCCTTCTGTTTCAATTAAATGGGGTTAGTAACAATTCCTTGAATATTTGAGATGAGAGCTTGTATATAGTTGTTAGTTGCTTTTATATTAAGCCTGAAATTATCCTATATTTGGCATGTAGAAGTGTAAAGCTGGGTGTTTTTGATTTATAAAATATCGAAAAAAGAAGGAGATGAGCTTACACTGAAACAAAGATTAAAGAAAAAGCTAGGTAACCGGTACAATGTATTAAAGAGAGCAAAGAGAGAAAAGTTTAAAAGACGAGGATACAAATGCATTAAGTATGCCATAGAACCGATTGGAATCAATGATAAGCTAGAATTGGATCGGGAAGGATATTTACTCGATTATCCTTATGCAACACACTGGCTTATTCAACTTACCTATACGAAAGAAAAATTCCCAATTAAAAACGAAAATTATTCATTTCACTATATTATTACTGTATTTCCTTGTAATAAAATTGGCGGAACCCATACAAATGGTCCAATACATATTTACTTTTCTCAAGCAGTAGAGCTAGATAGAATTATTTCTGTTTTTAATCAGTATTTGGATAATATGATAAATGATTGTTTTTGGAAGAATACTATTTAAATATAGGTATTAGAGATTATGTAATTTAAATGAAAATAATATATTCCATAAAGCGAGCGCGATTCTGCAATAAGGATCAGCGCTTTTAGTTGTCCAGATCAAGTAAGTTTATTACTTTTTATTCAGTCATGTCCTTCATATGGGAATTGATTAAATAACCTTAGATTCTCCAATGCTTTTTGCTAAAGCATCTATTTCGTTTTCAAGTAGGAATAGATGTTTTTTTGTATTCAATGAGTCTATGAATGTATATATTACCTGGAAATTAACATATTCAAGGGGAACTGGGCCTCATTTTGCCATGCGTTTGAAAAAATGAAGATTAACTCGTGTTTTTTCGGGAAAATTGAAAAATATGAGCGAAAATAAATAGGCCTTATAACTGGCAGGTTAGAAAGGTCTATCAAGGAGGTTCATATGTCATGGAAAAGAAAGAGCGAACTGTTGCTGAACTGATGCTAGATCAATTGTATTTATTCGGCGTACGACGGATATATGGAGTAGTGGGTGATGCTACTTTCGGGCTCATCGATGCACTGGCCAAGCAGGATAAAATTAAATACATTGCAGTCAAGCATGAGTCGACAGCTGCTTTTATGGCGTCTGCGGAAGCAAAACTGACAGGTGGTCTTGGAGTTTGCACCGCGACGATGGGGCCTGGTGCGGCTAATCTTTTAAATGGGCTCGGTGATGCGCATGCAGACAGAGCGCCAGTACTCGCAATCACCGGACAAGCCCCGAGTGATAAAATCGGCACGGAATTTCCGCAATATATTGACCAGCAGGAGCTTATGAAGCCTTTTGCTGCTTATTCTGCAAATCTGGCGAGCCCCGATGCGACGGTTGACGTCCTGCAAAAAGCAGCGCGAACATCACTCGGTCAGAGGGTTGTAACACATTTGTCTATACCAAAGGATATTTTAATGATGCCGGCTAAAGGGGAACCGCGTCCATTGCCGGATGTTATTGAAGGTGCTTCCAGCTTCACGAAAGAAAGCTTGGAACAGGCAATAGGAATTATGAATACAGCCAAGCGACCAATGATTCTGGCAGGCTTAGGTGCAACTTCTATATCAGGGGAATTGGAAAAGTTAGCGGATCTTTGGGGAGCGGGCATTCTAGCAAGCTTGGGCGGGAAAGGTTTATTCGATGAATCTTCACCGCTTGTTTTGCAAGGGATTGGCGAAGGCGGCAATCCTTATGCGGCAGATTTATTTAAAGAGGCAGATGTGGTCCTTCTTGCGGGCACGACTTGGTGGCCGGAAGGGTTTGTGCCGACTGATGCGCGGATAATTCAGATCGACCGCCAATTCGATAAGTTTGTAAAAGAAATCCCGACAGAACTTGGAATTATGGGAAAAACCGAAGAAGTTGTTCCAATTTTAGCAGAGAGCATGCAAGGATTTTCCCATTCTGAAGATTGGGTGGACCGTTTACGGAAAGTTAAAGAAAAATGGGAGGAGCAAAATGAGAAGGAGGGCAATACGCCGGGTTATCCTGTCCACCCTTCCCGGATTATCCGTGCCCTTGACCGGACAGTGGCACCGGATGCCATCCTTGCACTCGATACAGGGGATAATACAGTATGGACGAATCGTAACTTCAAACAAAAAGAACAATCTGTCTTATTTTCCGGCTACTGGCGGACAATGGGCTTTGGTCTTCCAGCCGCGATGGCAGCCAAGCTAATAAAACCTGAAAAGCAAGTGGTGGCGATAGTTGGCGACGGAGGGCTTCAAATGGTGCTTGCAGATCTATTGACAGCTACCCGCTATGCACTTGATATTACGGTTGTTGTCTTAAATAATGAGAGTCTGCAGATGGAAAGGGACAAGTTGAAAGTAGCAGACAAGAAAGAAGTGGGAGTAGACTTAACCAACCCGGATTTTGTGAAACTGGCAGAAGCTTGCGGCTGGAAAGGACTGCGACCCGCTTCAGATAACGAGCTGGAAGAAGTGATGGAAGAAGCACTCAATACGAAAGGTCCTGTACTGGTGAATATCAGAACGGCACAGGTGTTCTTCCCGGAAACACAATAAAAAAATGGATGATCGAAAAACCGGTCACTCCTCTTTTATGATATTGCTGCGCATACCTCTGATACAGTGTATTTTCTGAAATAAGGAAAGCGTCTTTGTTCATGAATAGAGCTAAAATTGTAATATATAAAATCTTTAGTTTAAAGAAATACTATATGTCATTACAAACGCAAAACTTGAACTCGGCAATAAAAATGGCAATATCGATTATTCTTAAGTTTCTGAAGAACAACTGAAGGAAATTAAAACGGCGATATATGGCATCCAGCCTTACTTTGACATATTAAACGATCAACCATCTAGTAAAGAGATATTAACCGCTGAGGAATATGAGTAATATATTCAGGCTTTATACCTTTGAAACAGTTATGGCGCAAGTTGGTGTTTCTTCACCACCAGAAGTTGAGATGACTCCTGCAGATTTACAGGAAGAGTATATAAAGGCTAAGGCAGTTTTGGATTATGTGAATGAAAAACAAATGGGAATTAATTGTGTAAATCAGCTTGGAATTTTAAAATCAGGCTGATTTATTTTTCCCTGACTTGAATAGACAACTGGATGCATTAGCTGATAGAATAATTAGAAATAAATTACAGGTGGAATGAATTGAAAAAGAGACTAGGTTGCCTTCACGCCCATTATTCAAATATTGAATATATAGAGAATGCCCTTGCCCCATTTGACACCGAATTAGTCCATTTTGTTGATCCGGGATTAATGGATCGATTGACTTCAGACAAGAATTTCCAAGGAGTTGATGCACAGCATAAAGTGAAAGCGCAAATTGAATGGATTGCCCAATCTAAGGTTGATGCTGTATTGATCACGTGTACAAACTATATTGTCATTTTACAGGAAGTCCAACTATCTGTATCAGTACCAAAGTTTATGGGGAAAATTATGTATGGTATTAGCTTTATTATAGTATTATTTGGATTGAGTGAGTTGTTAGAAAATCAAATTATTTTTACTATTGGTCTTATTTTAATTTTATCACTTATTATTTTTGCATTGATTTACTCCAATACAAGAAACAGATTCAAAAAGTAAGATTAATGATAATCGAAAGAGGACTTCGCATCTTGAAGTCCTAAATTTATTTATAAAATCAACAATATTAATTAACAGAGCCTATATAGAAGAAAACACTTTTGTAATTACGTGATGGGAGATGCGAATCTATGAAAATTCGTCTTACAGAATATAGCGAAGATTGGTCTGAAAGATTTCAGGTTGAGGCAGAGTTCCTTAAAACAATATTTAGCGACGAGATAATCAAATGTGAGCATTTTGGGAGTACCGCGGTTTATGGAATGAAAGCAAAACCTGTAATTGATATGATGTGTATCGTTAAGTCCATAGAGAAAGTTGATTCATACAATAAACAGATGGAGAATCTTGGATATGATGTTGCTGGAGAGTGGGGCATTGCAGGTAGAAGGTTATTTAGAAAGGGGGGCGAGAACAGGAGTCACCATATCCATTTTTATCAGCTTGATAATCCTGAAATTGAAAGGCATTTGATCTTTCGGGATTATCTTAAATCTCACCCTCAAGAAGTAGCCAAGTACAGTCGCTATAAAGAAGAATTGGCTCAACGCTTCGATACTACCAGCCATTACAGTCCGGCAAAAAAGGAATTTGTAAGTGAAATAGAGCAAAAAGCGCTCAAGTGGTTCAGTGAAAATAACTAGGGAACATACGTATTTCATTAGATATCTCAAATTTTTATTAATCGAACATGATTTTTTAAGTTTCTCTACAAATGCTAAGCAATGGAGGAAGTAATATGTTTATAGTGAATACAATTATTTTATGGGTAATTATATCAATCTCCATTAATACATATTTAATGACTTTACCTGTACCTGCTTTACGCAAAAAAGATTATCCGTCTTCCTATATTATTAAACAAAAAAATCGAATAGATTTCCAAAAAGATACGGAATGTGCTGCATTTTCAACAGCATATTTGTTGCGTCACTTTGGTATGGATGGTGAAGGTGAATATTTATATAAGCATTTTCCCAATAAAACAAGAGCGGGCAATGTATATCCAAAAGGAATTCGTACGGTGTTACGAAACAAAGGCTTTAAGACAAACTATTATAAAGGAAATATCAATACATTAAAATGTGAAGTCAGTAAAGGTATTCCCGTAATTGTTTTTATAAAAGTACAGAAGGAACGCAAAAATTTGCATTTTGTTCCTGTCGTAGGTTACGACAAGGAGTATATTTACATTTCAGAGTCATTAAAACATCTTGCGAATTGTGAAGATGAAAGTAAGGACTATAATCGAAAAGTTCCGATTAAAGAATTTAAAATTCTATGGAATGTAAAGAGAATTCATATGCTTCCTTATAGCAATACATACATAGCAGTAGATACTAAACAGAGTTAATAAACAATATTAGCAGTGAAGGTGAGAAAAAAGTGAGGATATTTCGGAAGAGATTTGGGGATAATTATTTACGAGAGTACGATTGATTCATTGAGTACAGCGCTTGGTTGACCGCCAGGCGTTTTTTATTTATGTGAAATCGGGGGTTTGGCTAAATTACGGATTTCCTTTCTAGACTATACTTAAACTATCCAGCTATATCATTATAATAAAATAGTTTACAAGTAGATTTTAACATGTTACTATCAAAAATGAACGGAGGTTCACGCATGCAGTATTTAAAAGAAGAAGTGAAAAATCGTATTATTGTAGCTGCGTTGGATGAATTTAAAGAAAAGGGATATTTAGGTGCATCCATTAGAAATATAGCAAGTAACGCAGATATTGCATTAGGAACAGTGTACAAATATTTCAAAAACAAGGAGGATTTATTTAATTCTATATTAGAAACGGTTTATAATGACCTTTTCATTGCCATCAATAAAATCATTGTTACTGATGTCAACCCAAATGACAAATTGATTGAAATTAAAAATAAAATATTGGATATTTTTAAAGAAAACAGTAAAGAACTCCTGATTCTTTTCGGCAAGAGTAAGGGATCTAAATTTGAGAACCTGAAAGTTGAGATTGTGGATAGTCTTTACAATATTCTGAAAAAAGAAGTATTCTCCCGGTTTGAAGATAAAAGCCTTGTAAAGGATCCATTTATTTTCTATATCCTTTCAACTACCTTTATAGAAGGGATATATACTATCTTAAAGACTCAGGAAGAAGGGGATAAAATCGGTATTCTTATTGATAAGCTGATTTTTCTATCATTTCACGATATTGAAAGCCGGTTTAAAGAAATGTCTCAAAATAACTAAAAATTTTATTTTTGCATAAAAATGAACGAATGTTCACCTTTGATTGGGTAGAGAGAGTTTTAACAACAACAGGAGGAGATTACAATAGCAAAGTATCTTTATAAACTAGGAAATTGGTCAGCGACACATAAAAAATCAGTGCTGTTCAGTACAGTGGGGATTTTGATTGTATTCGCAGTCCTAGTAATGTATTTAAAACCGGCTTTTAATGGAGAACTTACAATTCCGGATACGCCAGCTGACAAAGCAGCTGAATTAATTAAAGAAGAATTTACTGGTGCATCAGAACAATCTACCGTAAATATCGTATTTAAAGCACCGGAAAATAAAACATTGGAATCCGAAGATATACAAAGCAATATTAAGGACGTCCTTAATGAGATAAGCAAAGATTCCAAAGTAGCAAGTGTTTTATCACCTCTGGAATTAAACAATTTAAATGCAGATAAAACAATCGGTTATGCACAGGTTACGTTTGCAGCAGAAGCGGATAAGGTTTCAGAGAAATCGAAAGATCATATTGTGGATAGTATTAAATCAGCAAGAGATGCAGGCATACAAACAGAAATAAGCGGGGGAGAGATTGAATTCTCCAGCCTGGAGTTTGAAGGGATTTATGAAGTGATCGGAGTAGTAGTTGCCTTTTTTGTATTAGCAATTACTTTTGGTTCATTTATTGCAGCAGGATTGCCGATTCTTATAGCATTATTAGGTTTAGGAATTAGCTTATTGGGTATTATGCTCGTTGCCTACTTTATTGATATAAATTCTATTTCAATCATTTTGGCAGCGATGTTAGGATTAGCGGTAGGTATTGATTACTCTCTATTTATTATTACACGATTCAAACTTGAGTTGGCAAAGGGTAATACCATTAATAATTCAATTGCCATAGCATTAGGAACATCCGGGAGTGCTGTAGTATTTGCAGGTTTGACTGTTATTATCGGCCTGTTAGGTTTATCTGTGGCTCAAATACCTTTCCTGACGTTTATGGGTGTTTCTGCAGCTATTAGTATATTTGTGGCAGTACTTATATCTATTATTTCTTTACCGGCAATTTTAGGCATGATTGGCCATAGAATCTCACCGGCCAAAGAAAATAAATATCTTCAGAAGATTAACGGCAAGAACAAGGACGAAGCGAAAGCAAACAAGTGGGGCAAATTAGTTACTAAACATCCTATCATCGTATCGATAGTATCTATAGCATTCCTTGCAATTCTTACAATTCCGTTCTTCCATATGAATTTAGGGTTGCCTTCAGACGGGACAGCGAAATCAACGGAACTGACTGAAAGAAGAGCATATGACCTATTAACCGAGGCATATGGTGAAGGCTTTAATGCACAATTGGTTGTTGCCGCAAAAGTTAGTAAGGCAACAGAAGAAACACCACAAGTGATCGCAGAAATAGTGCAGGAAATCAGTGGGTTAGAAGATATTAAATTTGTATCGCCGATTATCCCCGGACCATCCGGAAAAATCTTCATGATACAAATTACGCCGGAATCCGGACCAGATGATATAGAAACAAAGGATTTGGTAAACCTTATCAGGGACAAATCCATAGCATCCGAGAAAGAACACGGTATTGAGCTAATGGTAACAGGCAGTACGGCCATGAACATCGATATATCCCAAAAATTAAATGATGCGCTGCCATTATTTGCTTCCTTAGTGGTAGGGCTTGCATATATCCTTTTAGTAATGGTCTTTAGATCACTGTTAGTCCCATTAAAAGCTGTTTTAGGCTTCTTGCTTTCTTTAGGAGCCACTTTAGGATTTATGGTATTTGTTGTACAGGACGGAAATTTTATCACTTTCTTCGGATTCCCTGCTGAATCACCATTATTAGCTTTTTTACCTGTTATTACAATAGGAATTTTGTTTGGACTAGCCATGGACTACGAAATATTCCTTGTTAGTAAAATGAGAGAGATTTACATGCATACCGGGGATAGTCATAAAGCTATTTTACTTGGGATGAGAGATAGCGGAAGAGTAGTAACTGCTGCTGCTCTAATCATGATGTCAGTATTTTTCGGATTTATGATGAATCCGGATGCGATGATCAAATCTATCGGAATGGCTCTAGCCTTTGGAGTATTCTTCGATGCATTTATAGTTAGAATGACAATAGTACCGGCTGTAATGACTCTTATGGGAAAAGCAGCTTGGTATATTCCGCAATGGCTGGATAGAATTCTTCCTAATATTGATGTAGAAGGAGAATCTATTATGAAGGAAGACGAAAGAAAATAATAGTTTGAATATATTACCCATAATTCTTGTGAAATCTGCATTTATCCGAAAAGGATGAATGCGGGTTTCTTTGTGTTTGGGAATAGGGGGTTCCAGGTAGGAAGAGCTAGGGGATACATCCATGACTTGGTAGCGATAAAATGCGATATCATCCGCTAATTCTGATAAAAAACTGCTATGATGAAAGAGTTTAAGTTTATAAATTTACTGGAATAGGGGAGTTGCAGAATTGGCAAATTCAATAAGAGCAGTCATAACGCTTATCATTTTTTTACTATTTTTAAATAGTAACCCAATATCCTCAAGTGCAAATGGTGTTAATCTCCTGCCATTTGAAGATGAAAAGTCAGGAAGAAATAGTCATGCTTATTTATCTACATACGAAGCTCCTTCAGCCAAAATAAAAGAAGATTTTGTTAATGAAATCTCTACATATGCAATGAAAGCAAATGAAAAGTGGGGAATTCCCGCTAGTGCGATTATTGGAATGGCAATTATTGAAAGTGGCTATGGAACAACAAGAATCGCGGTCAATGCCAATAATCTTTTCGGAATCAAGGTATGGGGCTATCATCCGAAAAATGCTTGGCAACTAAAAGGACAACCTGATGAAGATTATGAACCGGTACCAGTTCTGGCTAATTACGGGGAAGACCGAAAAATATACGATGAAAGCAAAAGAAGAGACAACTGGTATCGTGCATTTCGTTCCTATAAAGAAGCGGTTGATTATTTAGCAGGAGACTTGCTGATAAATCAGAGATATCGTTTCGCAAAAACAAATTATGAAGAAAGAATCAAAAATGGATGGAGTTTTGAGCGGGCATCCAAAGAATATCTCTACGACATTGCCAATGCGGGATATATCCATTTGGGCGGTGAATATTACCGAAGTAAAGTTGGCGGCGTAATGGACGAACGGGATTTATATCAATATGACACTAGAAAATTCAAAGACATTGGCGGTCATTGGGCTGAGGAACAGATCATGTTCTTAGCAGAAAAGGGCTGGATTTCCGGCTATTCTGATGGTACATATAAACCGAATAATTCAATAACAAGAGCTCAAGCTGCTGCTATAATAAGCAACTTTTTAGCACTGACTCCAACAACTGAAAATATTTCCTTCAGTGATGTGGAGAAGAGCTTTTGGGCATCAGAATCAATTTGTTTAGCAGCACAACATAAAATAATCAACGGTATTGGCGGTGGACGATTTTCCCCTAATACTATTTTAACAAGAGCGCAAATGGCTCAGATTTTCTATAACGCCGGGTTTTATAGCCAATCTGCGGGTAATCATGCGAATTCATTCAAAGATGTAGACCAGAACTTTTGGGCTTATATTGCGATTGAAACAATGAAGCAAGAAGGAATTATGTCCGGCTATACCATTAGCCGATTTGGCCCTAATAATCCTACAACAAGAGCACAAATGGCAGCCATGATTTACCGGATACATGAAAGAGGCTTAAACAAATAAATACCAATAAGTAAATGATCGGTTGGAAAAGCAGGTTAAGCATCTTCATATCTGATGAATAGACGGAGAAATTCCCCTTATTTAGAAAACAGTATAAAAAATAGGTTAAATAGACGGAAAATTTCCGCTTATTGACCAGAAAAACGCGAAAATAGTTGATTTTGCATCTATTAAGCGGAAAAACTCCCCTTATTTATCCCCGAAACGACCTCCATTTCGTAAATAAGCGGAAAAACTCCGCTTATTTTTTCTGCCCTAAATTGAAATAGTCGTTGGTGAAGCAACTTATTTAAGAAAAGGCAATTTACAGTATACAAAATCGGGACATCTTTAATTGATTTCTGGATTTTCGAAATCTTTAGCTTTTCATTGCCATCAAGTTAGAGTTGATTAGTAAAACTTATCGCGGAAATGTTAGCTCACTTGAAGCAGACAGTGACCGATTGTCCACTTTTGAAAAACTGATATTAACCGAGCAGTACGTTTCGCTGCTGCAATGCTTTTGGTTTAATGCAGACTGGGAAACACTGCAAGGGGCACTTTATGCCAGACAGCCGGCTAATGTGGATATCCTTTTTGGACAATTAAACCGTCTGCCTGTCAATGTGGAAATTAAGCTGGAGAAAGAAGAGTCTCTAAAAAATTTATTAGGTTCGTACGGGCATTTTCTTCTCTATTTCCAGTATTTTGGGTTTTGGGATGTTAAATTGGACGGTACACTGGAGCCTAAAACAAAGGTGAGAGCGAAGTCATTTACGATCAAACCCTTTTTGAAACCGCTGATCCCGATTTTGCAAAGAGGTTTTGAATGTCGCTTAGAGCAGTATGAGATTGGCTATTGGGGTTCATTTGAGCCACATCAATTTCCAAGAGAAGAAGTACCGTCCTTTGATACAAAGGCTTTTGTTTCCATATTAAAGCCATATTTCGAAGAGGGACAGCTGGAAAATGTGCTGCAAAAAAAGGAGAAGGTTGTTATACAAGGCGAATATATTTTTAAAGTAGCTTATGCAAAAAGTTGTTGGCGCACGATTGCCCTTCATGATTCACATACTTTGCTGGATTTGCATGTATGGATTCAGAAAGCTTTTTCATTTTTAGACGATCATCTTTATGCCTTTTATATGGACAATCAGCCTTTTAGTTCGAATTGCTACAACTCGCCTCATGATACTGAAGGGCCATTTGTGAATGAGGCAACTATTGGCGGACTTTATTTACAGGAAGGTCAGCGGTTTCTTTATTTATTTGATTTTGGCGATGAGTGGACATTTACCGTTACGCTTGAAGAAATCAGGGAAGGAATTGAGGCCGTTCTTCCTAGTATCCGTGACGAAAGAGGGGAATCACCGAAGCAGTATGGGTGGTTTTAAAGAACTGAGGCTAAGAGAATATATAATCCAATCGACCGCAACGATCCTTGTATTTGCGGCAGCGGGAAAAAGTTTAAAAAATGCTGCGGAAAATAATAGCCGACCTTAACTCAAAGCTACATGCCATGCTAACTAATTCTAGCATGGCATGTTTTAAAATGCAGACGATAAATTATTATCAGCTTCTACAAGTTGCGGATCCGCTTAGCTAACCTGCTGTCACTTCAATTCATCGATTTAACAATAGGGTACTGTATGCTATTCGCTTTTGAATTCTTTGTGAATTCCTTTGCCATATCAATAAAATTACGTTACTTATTTTCCTTTATTAAAGCCATATCTTCATCTTTACGATAAAGAATTTTGTAAAGATAAATATTCTGTAGGATGGAAATGAAACTGCTGACGATCCAATACAATGTAATAGCTGTTGGAGCCATAAAGCCAAATATCATAATCATCACTGGTAATATATAGTGTAGGATAGACATTTGAGGGTTTGTATTTAATGTTGGACCCGTTTTTAATACGAAATATTGCATTCCACCTGCTATCATCGCAAAAATGATGCTTGAGGTTGCTAAAGGCACATTAAAAATTGAACCTAGCTCATACATGGGTGTGACATTCATTCGACTAATTGCATGATAGAGTCCAATTAATATCGGCATTTGTATGAGTACCGGCAAACATCCGGCTATTGGATTAGCACCTTTACTTTGCATTAATCTCATCATTTCCTGCTGATATTGATGCTGTGTCTCTGCATCCTTTGATGAATACGTCTTTTGGAGTGCCTGTAATTGAGGCTGCAGTGACTGCATAGCCCGCGAACTTTTAATTTGTTTTAAAGTTAACGGTAATATACAAATCCTCACCAAAACTGTAACGAATATAATTCCCCCCGCATAGCTTCCTGTAAATTCAGCTGAAAATTGAATCATACTTACAATAGGCCAAACAATAATTCTATTCCAAATGCCTTCATGTTCGCTTGAAATGGGCTGGTTGAATTCTGAACATCCAGCTAATATTAAAACGCTACCTAAAAATAAAATGTACTTCTTCATGTACTCACCTTGTTTCTATTGAATTCTCTTTACATTTTTAGTATAAAGTCGTTCAATATGTTTAAAGCAATTTATTCCATATAGAATATTGGGAGTTGAGGAAATGAAAATCGGAACTACACTTCAAGGAATCAGAAAAAGCCGGCAGCTCACACAGGCGAACATTGCTGAAAATATTATGACACAAGGTGCTTATAGTAAAATAGAAAAGTCACAGCTATCAATAAATTTGGACCAATTTATCCCAATCATTATAAAAATGAATATTGATTTTCAAGAGTTCTCTTATATTTTAAATGGCTATCAGTTAAGTAAAAGAGAAACATTGATTAAAACGTTTACCTCTCTGGAAATAGCAAATACTGAAGATTTACAATTGATGTTAAAAGCAGTAAAAGACTACTTAGTTAATAATCCTGAAGATCAATATATTTACTTTTTACAGCTTGTTTATGAGGCATTTATAATATTGCAACAGGAAAATGACTTGGAAAAATCCCGACAAATGGTAGCGCCTATATGGCAACAATTGCAAACTTTAGATGACTGGTATATGAATGATTTTGAATTATTAAATGCTATCCTATTTCTTTTTCCGTTCGAAATTGCAATTGAAATGACAAAAACGGCAGAGCGACGGCTCGAAAAATATACCGATTTTCCATATGATGTGTCGTATTTACAAGCTTATTTTCGAATCGATCTTTCGTTACATTACATTGAAATGCGTCTGTTTGAAGAATGTCTAGCTTACCTTGAGGAAACTGAGCGTAAGTTTTTACATAAAATGCGCACTAAAACTGCAGCCATTCTTTTTGAGAGAAAGGCAATTTGTCTTTTTTATTTACAACGCCCTTTTGAAGTTGAAATAGAAAGAACTCAACGATTACTGTCCATCTATAAAGATGAAAATACGAAAGAACTGTTATTAAAAGAATTCAACTTGTTAACCGGTAACTTTTAACAAACATTTTATAGCTTTTAAAATCTGCCGGAAAAGTGGGCAAACGCCGATTTGGGAACCATTGAATTACAATTTATGTCTATATTAAAAAAGCAGAAGTATAATGGAGGCATCAGGATGTGGTTAATAATAGGTCTTATTGCAATTGCAGCAACCTTTATAAATCTTTATATGTATGCAACAGGTAAAGATTACAAACTTGCGATGGCAATGGGGTTATCATTTACAGCATTAACACTTTGTGCAGAATACAGTCTCGTATCAGGATGGGCAAAAAAAGAAAATTGGCCAGCTTTATGGGAAGTTCCTAATTATGGAAAGGTATTATGGTTTTTGACAATTGTTTCTATTTTATTAAATATTGCACCTATACTTTTTGAACGGAAAGGTAAAAAACAATAACTTATCGTCGCATTAATTAGATAATATGCAATTATTGTGTAAGTCCTTATGTATAACTGATCGGAGCTTTAGTTAAATAGAGATCCTCAACAATGAAGCATAATCCTGTAACAAGATTCAGCGCTTGTTTTCATTAAAGGATCATATTATCGAGTAGCTCATGTATTATGCAGTAGGCCAAGTACTGTGCAACGGGTTATTTCCATAATTGCATAACCCAGCCGTTTTGCATAAGTAAAGGATTATAGAGAGGAGGCGGCTCAATCTATAATCCTTCCATATATTTCCGGAAAATTTACTCTCCTCCCGAATATATGATGAGTCACGATGTAATTCGAAGATGCCTATTTTTCTCCTTTGACAAACATTGTTAACAGGAAAAACAGCAGGAAGCTCAGAAGTAATGCAACCCCTCCACCGATATAAATGAATAAGGTAACACCCTCAGATAGATTAAATGGTTTAACCATATATAGCCACATTCCGACTGTTAATCCTACAGAACCAATAATTGCGCTCCAAACATGCAACTTTATCAAAATGGTTTCCGTTGTTTGGAAAACCTTATAGAAAACTGCCCATCCGAAAAGGGTTAACCAGCCAACGACAAGGATATGCGCATGAACTGCACGAAATGCATATGAGCCGGAGCCAGCCATATGTGCGCCCAATATTGCTCCAATCACCCCAAAAACTCCTGCAAAACGCAATAGAGTTTTGCTACTATTATTCATACAGAATTTCCCTCCATTTGTTCATCATACTTTATTGGATCAACCATCTATAATGTACTTCCTGAACATGAACGGAATATGAACAAATGATTATAAAAAAGGGATGCGAACCAATAGATTGATTTGCATGTTCTGGCTTGACATAAATAAAAGATCATACTAACTTACAGGCAATTCGATAACAAAGATAGTTCCTTCATTTTCCTTACTTTTCACATGAATCAGTCCACCATGCAGTTTAACAATGGCCGCAACAATTGATAGTCCCAATCCTGTTCCTTCCACTAAGCGCGTCCGTGCGGAATCCACCCGGTAAAAACGATCAAAAATTCTTTCTTTTTCTTGATCATTCAATCCGATCCCCGTATCTTCAAACGTCACCGCTACCGAGTTTTCTTTCTCTTCCATCCATATTTCAATACTGCCATTCGGTTTATTGTATTTAATCGCGTTGGTTAACAGATTATCCCAAACTGTATTTAGTAAAGACGGGTCACCTGTGATTTCTATATCCGGCAATTTAAAGCCGAGTGTTATACCTTTTTCTCCTATTTGCCACTGATAATTTCGTACGAGTTCTTTAATTTGCTTTCCAACATTAAATTGCTTAACTTTCATAAGATCTTCATCCCGATCCAGCGAAGCAAGAAGCAACAATTGTTTCGTTAATGTAGAGAGCCTTTTAATTTCCCCGTTGATGATGGAAATGTAATTGCTTTTTTCTTCGGGACTTATCGATTCACTTTCCAATAGATTTGTATATCCTTTTATATTGGATAAAGGTGACTGTATATCATGGGAAATATTCGAGATGAACTCTTTCCTCATTTCATCCGTTTGCTCCAATTTATTGGCCATCCGCAAAAAACTATGAGAAAGTTCACCTAACTCATCATGACGTGCAATATCAAGATCAACATTGAAATTACCATTCGAGAGTGATTTTGTAGCTGCTGTAAGTTTTGAGATTGGATGAATTAAATATTTTGTACTGACAATAACCATGACAATGCTCACAATAATCGTTAATGCCAGCAGCCATCCAAATAAAATATGCATCTCGTTAAAAAGGAGTTTAATATCCGGTCTCAGGAAAAGAGCATACTTCCCCTCGTTATGTGTTAACGGTACACCAATCGAGTTCTTCAATTCATTTGCAAAAAAACCTGTGACAAATGTTTCCTGCGGGAAATTGAGGATACCATGAAAAATATCGCCGTTTATTACTTGTTCTTTAGTGGAATCAGACAGCGTATTTTCCCGAAAAGGTGCACCAAAGTAAGATTCCTTCCCAGAACTGTCAACGAGGAAAATCTGGTATCCAATGGAGGAGATATTCTCCAAATATTCTTTAAGGTTTAAATCGGGATGGCTACTCGTAAATTCTGCAATGTCCAATGCGATTTTTGTGTTTTTCTGATCGTTATAAGGTTTTAATTTTTGCTGATAGTACGTATTGGAGATTAAAAAAGCGAAAATCCCACTAAAAATCATAATGCCAATGGTAATCACAACAAACTTTACATATAGAGATTTCACCTGCGATTCACCTCCAGCGAATATCCGATTCCACGCACCGTCTTTATTTGAAAATCATCCGTCAATTTAGAGAAACGCTCCCTTAACCTTTTCACATGAACATCGACAGTTCGTTCGTCCCCTTCATAATCCAAACCCCAAATATGTTCAATCAGGTGATCGCGGGAAAGTACTTGCATCCGATTTAAGGCCAGAAAATAAAGCAGCTCGAACTCCTTTAAGGGTAAAAGAATCGTTCGTTCCCCAATCTGAACCTCATAGTTTTTTTTGTTTACAGTCGTACTCCCTAAGCGAATAATAGATTCATCTGATTGTTTATCATATCGTCGCAATAAAGCCTCTATTCGAAAGGTCAATTCTTTTGGCTCAAATGGCTTGACCAAATAATCATCCGTCCCTGATCTAAAACCTTTTTCTTTATCCTCAATTTGATTTTTAGCTGTTAAAAGGATGACCGGGATATCATATTCCTTTCGAATCTCCTGTGTTAACGCATAGCCATCCATAAAAGGCATCATCACATCCACTACCGCTAAATCGCAACCTTCTCTTTTAAGGACTCCCAATGCTTCAACCCCGTCTTTTGCTTGAAATACTTTATACCCGGCTTTGGATAAGTGGATATTTACTAGCTGTAAAATATTGCTGTCATCATCTACAATTAAAATAGTTGTCATTTTGTAATCTCCTGTTTTTTAGGATTAAAATATTCGCTTTCTGTTTCAAGTAAACATACATTGAATAACTAATTGCAAATAAACAGCCCCGTAAAAATATGCAGGCTGTTTACTTTCATTTTCCTTATAAATATATTCTCTGGCATTTGCAGAGATTTAAACTTCATTTTGCAAAACCATTCCATCACTCATTTTGATGATATTGTCGACATATGAAAGCATCTCTTCATCATGTGTAACCATTAATGTAGTAATATTCAATGTTTTGGTTAACTCTCGAATTAATGCCATCACATCTTTGGACCTCTTTGAATCGAGGCTTGCAGTTGGTTCATCAGCAAAAAGAATTTTAGGTTTATGGATGATTGCACGGGCGATTGCAACTCGTTGTTTCTCCCCGCCCGATAATGAAGAGGGATAAGCCTGTTTCCGATGATCCATTTCAACTGATTTCAGAATTCTGCTAACTTCCCTTTTTTGTTCTTGTTTGTTCAATTTTGATTCGGAAACATCCAGCATGAGCATCAGCTGTTCTTCAACCGTGAGAAAAGGAACAAGGTGGGCAAATTGAAAAACAAAACCGAATTTGCTTGCTCTTATTTTCCGGACCTCTTCAGAACTCATGGCAGTCATATTATTGCCCTCGAATATAACTTTCCCATCTGATGCAGGCTGCAGTCCTGCTGCTATTGTAAGGAGGGTACTTTTACCGGAACCCGATGCACCTACCAGCGCGGTTACCTCTCCTTCTTTAAGAGAAAGGTTTATTCCTTTTAGTATTTCCTCCTCAATTTCACCGTTAGTAAATGTTTTTCTTATTTCACTAAGTGTAAACATTGTCATATTAAGCCTCTCCTTGCTGTATTGCTTGTAATGGTTCGATTTTTTTAATCTGTATACCCGAGAGTGTAGAGCCGATAAAACCGATAATCAGGAAAACTATAGATAATTGTGCTGTCGTTTCGAATGTTAAATAGAAGGGCATTCCTTCAGGTGCAATCATATTAAACACTTGGCTAAGTGAAATAGACAGCATAAGGGCAATTACTGTAATAACAAGCATCTGTGTCCACATCATTTTGAATAGGGTACTTGTTTTTATGCCAATCGCCTTTAAAATACCGTATAAACCGATTTTTTGAACGTTCATCATGTAGAAAAAGATAGCAAATAACATTCCGCTGATAACAACCAAAAACCAGACAATCATATTTAAAGACATTTGTTCTGCATTATAGCTTGGGATTGTATTGAGAAACTCTTTATTTGAAAATGATTGTAATCCCGTGAATTCTTTTGAAGAATCTCCATCTGGGATAAAAACTAATTGCATTTCCTTGACTCTGTAAATTTCCTTGTAATTTTCCATATTGATATAAGCAACGGGAGCATGACTATATTTCTTTTGATCAACAAAATCTTTTACAATAAATTCGCCGCTAAATTGATTGTTCGTTAAAATATCTCCAACTTTTATGCCTTTATTCTTCAATGAGCTGTCTAATATAATTTCCCCTTGTTCAACATGTTTAAATAACTTTGAATCGGTGGATGCAACAAACGCAACACTTTGCTGTTTATCATCCTTGTCATTCAGAAAACCCATTTGAATGGAAAATGCCGCAGCCTCTTTTTGTTTGTTTAATATTTCATTTTGCATATCACTGTCAATTCTTGATAGGTTATAAGTTTCATCTGCATCTTTATTCATATAAAATTGCCCTTCTGGTAAATCTTTAATGAGGGCAGCATTGTCTTGGGACAAGCCGTTCGCCAAACCGGATATTATAAATGTTAATAAACTGACGAGAAAAACAATTGAACCTAAAATCAAAAATCTTACTTTATTTTTCTTGATTTCTTTCCATGCAATGTTCATCTTTAATTTCCTCCAATCGCTTCTTTACATTCATAGTTTATAAATCGAATATGAACGGAAGATGAACAGTAAATTACATTTGTTCTGATTGGTTTTCTTTGGCTCATTCATATACAGCTTTTTATGCAAAGTGATTTGGGCATAGCTGCAAAAAAAAACGGCACATATGCTATCTGAATAAAAACATGCAAATATAGACGATTAATTGAAGCTGTAAATCCGCATAGTTTGGGAACGGTGTTAATCACAATAGCTCTTATTAATTAGCGGGGTTGAAGGGGGATAGATCTGAAGCTGTTTAAAGTAAATGGTCACAGGGTATTCAACAAAGTGTAATAACGTTTAGTTAGTGCAAATTTGCAAAGTGTTTAAAGAGCCTTTCTGGACTCATAAGAATTAACCAAGATAGGAGATGATTTTTGATGGGAAATCCAAATCTAAACGATCCGCGCAAGAAATTTCATACGGAGAAATTCCCGGATCAAGAACAGGACACTCCAGCACTTCAAAATGAAATGACCCCAAAACCTGACTGCGGAGAAGAATTATATAAAGGGCATAATCGACTTGAAGGACGCAATGCCTTGATTACCGGCGGCGATTCCGGGATTGGACGTGCAGCCGCTATTGCCTATGCACGAGAAGGCGCAAATGTGGCCATTCAATTCTTCCCTGGTGAAGAGAAAGATGCCAACGAAGTGAAAGCATTAATTGAAGAAGCCGGCAAAAAAGCATTGCTGCTGCCATATGACTTGCGTGAAGATGGCGCGGCGACAGAAATGGTGAAAAAAACAGTGGAAGCATTTGGAGGATTGGACACGCTCGTCTTGAATGCGGCACAGCAAATCGCACAGCCAACACTAAGCGATTTAACAATCCAACAAGTAGAGGATACGTTTAAAGTAAACATCATCAGCATGTTTGAAGCCGTCAAAGCTGCCGAACAGCATCTGGAACCGGGAAGTGCGATTATCACTACCACATCGGTTCAATCGTTTAATCCATCCACATCTTTAATGGATTATGCCGCTACAAAAGGGGCAATAAGCAACTTTACGGTAACTCTTTCTTCGTACTTTGCTTCTAAGGGAGTGCGTGTCAATGGGATCGCGCCAGGACCAATTTGGACGCCGTTGCAGCTGGATAACGGAAAACTGGATGGAGAAATCCCTGAATTTGGTCAGAATGCTCCTCTTGGTCGTGCAGGACAGCCGGTAGAGCTTGCGCCGGTGTATGTTCTTCTGGCCTCCGATGAAGGAAGCTATATTACCGGCCAGATTTATGGGGTGACGGGCGGCGAGCCGATCGACTTGTAATTTTAAGTGTGAGGTAAATAAAAACACCTATCGTGGAGTCAGTGATGTTGCACTGACTCCTTCCTTAAAGAGGCAAGGGAACATGTAATAGATGATGGACAAACAGCTTAAACATAGCTAATGAAAAAAACAATAGATATATGCCCCCTGCAGTTGGTATTTTGTATCCAAATTTAGGAGGCATCTAGACTTTTTTCTTTCATAACAGTTTTCAACGATCAGGCGCGATTCTGCAAAAAGAATCAGCGCTTGTTTTCATTATAGGGCTGGATGGCTAAGTAACTCATTTCTTTAGAGGGGATAATATAACCTTTGAAACACTCTGCACCAGATATACATACAATTTTAGAGCTATGCAAAAAATCCAGCACCTATTGAAACTCTTCCTGTAATATGAACGTATAGAAATACAAAAAGGAAGTGTTTAGATGTTTTTTGATGATATGATGTTTTCGATTGTTCCAGGATTTATTGGCATTATATTTATTATTATTTTTGGCTTAATAATCTACAGCGTAATATCGAGCGTCAAACAGGGGATTAAAAATAATAATTCTCCGCTTCTTACGGTCCCGGCAGAAGTTGTCTCAAAGCGGATTCACGTTCAAGGTGACCATTCGCGCACTACATATTATGTGACTTTTGAAGTACAAAGCGGAGATCGGATGGAATTAATCGTTGATGGCTCAGAGTATGGGATGCTGGTTGAGCGAGATCTTGGTTTATTATCATTTCAGGGTACGCGTTATATATCCTTTGAACGCCAAAAATAAGCAGAAACTTTTAATGCAGCAAACGAAATGACGAAAGCACGTATGCTCGCTTATTCTGTTGACGGACCGGGAATAAGAAAATTGATGAAATGATTGACATTATCTGCATAGCATTTTTTGCTTTTTATTGCTTAAGCTAGTATAAAGGGAGTGATAAGATGGCAAAGAAAAACCGGAATAAAATTATCGTACCCGAAGCTAGACAAGAGCTTGATCAATTAAAAGCGAAAGTAGCAGGTGCTAGCAAACCAGAAGATGCAGCATTAGAGGTAGCTAAGGAATTGGGAATCCCTATGAAAGACGGATATAATGGTCAGCTTACATCTGCAGAAGCCGGTAAAGTAGGCGGGAAGATTGGTGGGGGCATGGTCAGAGAGCTAGTGAAGATGACGCAGGAAAGCATAAAGAAAGATCGGTAAATGGTGAAATGAATCAAATAACAGGTCTGGATTTACGAAGCCTCATGGCGCATTAATGCGTGTTTAGACGTACCTAAAATAATAATAATAATAATGACAGGTTAGTTATAAAAAGAGGTGAAAGTATATGAATGGAGGGACCCACTATTTTTGGGCAGTACGTCTCCCGGATGGTGTTAAACAAACAATTCACGATGAACTGACAAAAGTTAAACCAATATTCCAGTTTAAGCGTTGGGTGGACTTAAATGATTATCATATCACCCTTGCTTTTCTTGGCTCAGTAACCCCACAACAACTTCCATCCGTTATTGAATTAGTTGGCGACGCAATTAAGAGGCAAAAAGCTTTTATGTTAGAAATCGAAGGACTGAATGTGTTTGGTCCTCAACAAGCCCCTCGCATATTTT
The DNA here is from genome assembly GCF_051967575.1 of Solibacillus silvestris. Classification (NCBI taxonomy): domain Bacteria; kingdom Bacillati; phylum Bacillota; class Bacilli; order Caryophanales; family Caryophanaceae; genus Solibacillus; species Solibacillus silvestris. The sequence goes on along the minus strand of NZ_JBQCJW010000018.1, from coordinate 20,803 downwards.
GGGGAGCCGTGAATGAAGTGAATCAGCTATTTCAGCTTCAAAAAATTGTTCATCAAACTTGTCTTGCAGCAGGCTTCTCTTTAGAAACACGTCCCTATCATCCTCATATCACCTTGGCCCGGAAATGGGGGGGAAATGAAGATTTCAAAATGGCCGATTTAGTTACGTATAACCCTTTTAGAGGAGAGACTTTATCTTTTCCGGCAAGTGAAATTATCTTATATAAAACAAATCTGGAAAGTACACCAAAATATGAATCAATTGCAGCCTTTTCTTTAGTAGGCTGATGGCTGAAATGTACGCTGAAAAACTGCGGTTACTAAAAATCCATTTTCATTTTTAATAAGGGAAGCTCCTCTTATGTAATGGTCAAAATTCACTTTTACAGATAGTGACTATGGCTTTTAATTAAGCGATAAGGGATAATAAGCGGAGTTTTTCCGCTTATTTGCGCAAAAGGGCTTGTTTCGGGGGAAATAAGCGGAGATTTTCCGGTTATCCAATGAAAAATCCTCCATTTTTATATTTTTCGGGTCAATAGGCGGAATTTCTCCGTCTATTTGGGTCATTTTTGAGTGTATTTTTTAAATAAGGGGAATTTTTCCGTCTATTGATTAAGTGGGCACTTAAACGGCATTCCAAACCGTTAATAGCGGCCTCCTTCATCTCAAATCGCGTGAATCAGCCTGTTTTTTACTGTCCTGCCGCTTCGCTTAAAATATGCCTGGATTTCTCTTTTTCTTTAGAATATTTCCGCCTCTGTCAACAAAAAAACTTAATCCAATTAATACTATTGACGATTTAAATTAAAATTGTTATCATTCTCCTATTGTTTTTAAAAGAAAAGATATACCTTGTATAAATTCAAGAAGATGGCTTGAAAGTTTCTACCAGCTACCGATAATAGCTGACTACAAGGAATGGGAAAATAATAATATATTTTTCTTCCATTTTGTAGAAAAGCTTTGGCCGACTAGTGGTCAAAGCTTTTTTATATTTTAGGAAAATAAATGAAGTACTTCTAAAGTGACAGTTAGACTTATTCCCGTTCAATCTTTATATTCGCAAATACGAGGAGATTACAGCATGAAAAACTTTTTTAAATTTGCAGAACGGGGCACTTCCTATAAAATGGAAACACTTGCAGGGATTACGACCTTCTTATCGATCGCCTATATTTTGATCGTCAATCCGATTATACTGAGTCAATCAGGAATGGATCACGGGGCTGTATTCACTGCAACTGCGCTTACTGCGATTATCGGCACACTGCTGATGGGCTTACTTGCAAACTTTCCGATCGCGATTGCCCCGAGTATGGGATTAAACTCATTCTTCACTTTCTCCGTATGTATCGGAATGGGCATCGATTGGCAAGTCACTTTAACGGGTGTATTTGTTGCCGGCATTATTTTTATGCTATTAAGTTTATTTAAAATCCGTGAGAAGATAATTAATATCATTCCAATCGATTTAAAATATGCGATCGCTTCAGGTATTGGATTTTTCATTACATTTGTCGGGCTGAAAAATGGCGGCATTGTGGTTGGTAATCCAGATACATTTGTGTCGATTGGCGATTTAACATCACCAATGACAATACTAGCCGTTTTAGGTCTGATTCTGACAATCGTTATGTTAGTACGCGGCATTAATGGCGGTATTTTTTACGGAATGGTTATTACAACGATTGTTGGTATGATTTTCGGATTAATCGAGGTACCTTCATCGATTGTAGGAAGTGTACCGAGCTTAGAGCCGACATTTGGTGTTGTGTTCGGTCATTTAGACGAGATTTTTACACCGGAAATTCTGACAGTTATTTTCACGTTCTTAATTGTAGCCTTCTTTGATACAGCGGGTGCGTTAATTGGGTTGACGAGCCAAGCAGGCATGATGAAAGACAATAAGATTCCAAATATCGGGAAAGGTTTGCTTGCCGATTCAGCTGCCGGTGTAATTGGCGCTGTTTTAGGTACTTCAACACCTGCGACAAGTGTTGAATCTTCTGCCGGTATTGCTGTCGGAGGAAAAACCGGCTTTACGTCAGTTGTAATTGCAGCTTGTTTCGTGGTTGCTTTATTCTTCTCGCCGCTTGTTAACGTTATTTCAGTGGAAGTAACATCAGCTGCTTTAATTATTGTAGGTGCACTAATGGCGATGGAAATCCGCAGAATCGACTGGACGAAGTTGGAAATTGTGATCCCATCATTTTTAACAATTATTATGATGCCGCTAACTTCCAGTGTGGTTATCGGGATTGGGTTAGGTTTTGTTATTTACCCAATTTGTTTAGTCACAGAAAAGCGTTCTAAAGAAGTGCATCCGATTATGTATGTGCTTTGCCTGTTATTCCTTTTATATTTTGCTTTTATCGTATAAAAAAGGATTAGGCAGATTATAGTTGCGCGTTTAGAGCAACGCCTGAAGCCACATACAACAGTGAGTTTGAAGAAGAAAAATTATATAAATAATAAATCTTCTCCTTTTACAATGAAGGCTGGGGTAATTTTATTGTTGAAAAAATACTGAGGAACATTTAATTCATGGTATTTGATTACTTTTATACTGCAACCGTGCGCCATTATTGAGGAATTAGCGCACGTTTTGCAGTTTTGGATATTAATTAACCCCTAAAAAAGCCATTGATTATAAATATACTGTTTATTTATTTGTTAGCTCTGTGTATTGTTTGAAATTATCTAAAATTGCCTGCCATCCTTGTTGTTGAAACTCAATTGGATGTTCGGTTTCGCCGTCAAACGTTTCAACTACTTCCGTTTCGTTTCCATGTCCTTTAAAGCTGATTTTAACTCTTCTTCCATCTCCCGTTGTATAATAAATGACTTCATGCAATTTTACTTCATCGTATATTCCACCAAAATCAAATCCCATACTTTCATCTTTTGCTTCCATTCTTGAAACGAATTTCCCGCCCGCTCTAAGATCATTCTAAGCAGATGGTGTATGCCAATCATCTGAAGGACTGTTCCATTTTTTAATATGTTCTGGCTCTGTCCAATATTACCATACTTTCCTAACCGGTTTCTGAACAACTGTTTTTACTGTTACTTCCTTAAATTCTCTCATTCATACCATCCTTTATTATAAAGTTTTTACTGATTTATTCTCTGACGTTAATATATAGTAATATCCATTATTTACAATAAGCGTATACTAAAAAATAATTAAAATAAAGTACAAACATTTCTATAATCTTTGCCTAACCCGCTTCGTTAGATTTCTTCTTATATTTACATGAAGCAAATGATACACTTAGATGTGAAATTGAGGTGACTGTTAATGCATTGGTACCCAGAAGAAAATGAGCTACCATCATTATTCGAATGTGAGCCAATTTTTTTGGAATCTCCGTCTGATGCAATCGATTTTTTCTATAACGAAGCAGCTTATATATTTTCAAATGGGATTGAAAATTTTATTGTTACGATTGCTCCATCTGATGGTGAAGTTACTATCCGAGTAACTAATCGTAGCTCAGAAAACTTAATCACTTATTTAAGCTTTAAAAGAGTGTACAAATTCGAAATTACAGATGATAAAAAGGACTCATCAAGTATTTTGATGAGAGTTGAAGATGATACACTGACACAAACCATTGAGGTTGATTTTAAGCCTAACTTCAAACTAATTTTCAAAGAACATTAAATTAAACCTTTAGATGAACAGTTTAAAGTTCTTTCTTTTATAGAATCCCCTCAATAGGTAGCAAAGGGCAATTTAAAAACTAAATGTCTACAAGGTATGAGGGAAAACTTTTTAAAGCCACATTGTAAATTATTTAATGAAATGTGACTAAATATTATTCAAAGGTGAATGGAGGAAAAATGATGGAAACTAGTAAAATTCAAAAAATTGGACAAATCGGTATTCCAGTAAAAAATGTTGAACGTGCAATTGAATTTTATAAAGAAGTATTGGGCTTACCGCTGCTATTCAGTACAGAAAATATGGCATTCTTCCATTGCAATGGGCTACGCCTGCTTCTTTCAATACCAGAAAACAATCAGTATGCAAATTCAAGTTCAGTTTTTTATTTTCAGGTACAAGATATAAAAAGATCTGTTGAAGAATTGACTGGAAAGGGAGTTTCCTTTATCGACCAGCCTCATGTCGTTGCAAAAATTGGAAATACAGAAACGTGGATGACCTTCTTTAAAGATACTGAAGAAAATACACATGCTTTAATGAGTGAACTGCAAAGCTGATTTATAGTCATTAGAATGTTGTTAATTAAAATGAGGAACGGAACGCCTGAAAAGTAGAACACGACCATTTTTTGCAAATTAGGTGAAAATTGGGAATCGGAAATTTAAATGTGGCTTTATTAGGTACGTTTTAATTTTTCAAACATCCCTTCTAGCTCTCATTTATAATAGAAATTAGTAATAATGCCTTAAAGGAGAAAATTTAAATTTATGCAATTATCTATTTATACGAAAAATCCTCATGTGAAAGCAATTTCACATCTACTGGCGAAAAACCCGGCAACCGTTTATGAGCGCCAAGTAAAAGGTCATGCGGTCCGATTTGTTTATCATAAAATGACAGATGACGAATTACACGCTTCAATTTTTGTTACACCCGATTCATTAGCGCTCGTTAAAGAAAATGAAGCGTTTGATATCACCCATTATATTAATGACCGTGAATTTGCTGTAAGTACAATTTTCTTATCACTTATTCGCTCAGCTTTAGGCACAGCGCTTAACGGAAAGCCTAAGGAAGAATATATAACATATGCATCAATGGAATTTCCATTTACGTTTGAGTTTGGCCCAATATCATCAAGCCTATCAGACGAAGAAATTCAAAATTTATGGGAACCACTAGGCTATGATGTGACATTTGATACAATGACAGCAGCAAAACGGGCACGTTTTTTAACGCTCTCTAATAACATTACTTTAAAGATGGCATTACAACAAATTTTTATTCTAATACCTGTAATGGATGACTATAAGCATTACTTTATTGATGAAGCAGAGCGTGAACGTCTGCAACACTACGGTCAGGGATGGCTTGAAAACCATCCAATGCGTGATTTTATTTATAAAAAAGCATTACGCTTTAAGCAATTGTTCTTTAATGAAGAAAATGAGCAAAAAGTAGAAAAGCCATCACTAAATACGCATCGCTATGAAACTATAGCTCGTGCAGTTGCCGCTTTTAAGCCTAAAACAGTCATCGATATGGGGGCAGGAGAAGGGAAATTATCGATGCTTCTTGCGCAAATGAACACAATTTCAAAGCTATACTCTGTGGATCCAAGTAATCATGCACTTGCTAAAATGGAAAAACGTTTTGCTGATAAGCAATTCGCCACGACACCTATTATTAAATGGGGATCGCTTTACTATGAGGACAAAGAGTTTACAGAGGCGGATGTATTTATTTTATGCGAGGTCATTGAGCATATTGATGAGGAAAGACTGCCTCAAATTATGCAGCTCATAACACAAAACTACACGCCAAAGCATCTAATTATTACGACACCAAACGCGGAGTATAATACAGTTTACAAACTTGAGGATATGCGTCATGATGATCACCGCTTCGAATGGGACCGCAAGCAGTTTGAGGCGTGGTGTATAGCTGTTGCGCCAAACTATGATTTGCAATTTGAAGGGATCGGTTCTGTACATGAGCAATACGGTGCTCCTACTCAAATGTGTATCATGACAAGGAGAGATTCACATGCAATTTAAACTTCCAAATGGGGCGATTGTACTTTTAATTGGACCCTCGAATAGTGGGAAAACAACATTACTGCAATCATTAGTTGATTCAGGTCAGCTCCTTGAAAGCGAGATTATAAGCTCTGACTACTATCGTAAGCTTGTTGCGGATGTTGATTTTATTGATATTTCAGCTATATCAAAGGATGATGAGGACATTGTTTACGAAGAGTATCAGCGCATTACAGAACAGGCTTTTAACGCGCTTCATACGATTGTGGAAGCCCGTGCAAAATTAAATAAAGTATCGATAATTGATGCAACAAATTTACGCGGTTTTGAACGCGCCAAATATTTTGAAATTGCTAAGCGTCATCATGTACCGGTTCTAGCGCTTATTTTAACTACACCAAAAGAGCAACTGCTAGCCCGTGATAGGTTACGCGATCACCCACGAGGTAATAAACGTGTGTTGCAGCAATTCAATACGTTGAAGTATGAGCTGAAAGCAATTAAAAAAGAGCCGTTCGCTAAAGTTTATAAAGTAGATGACGAAGAAGTCGAAATTATTCGAGATTCAAATGAGTTTTATTTAGAAACAGAAAACGGCTTTGATATTATTGGGGATATTCATGGCTGCTACGATGAGATGATTGTGCTCCTGAAGGAACTTGGCTATGAACAGCGCGGCGATGTATATGTTCACCCAGCTGGACGCCGGTTAATTTCTGTAGGCGACATCATGAGCCGCGGCCCTAAATCAATTGAAACAATGAAATTTTGGTTAAATCAAATTGAAGCTGGATTAAGCTATATGACAGACAGCAATCATGGCTGGAAAATAGCGCGCTGGCTAGAAGGGAAAAACGTTTCGCTCAACCACGGGGATGAACTTGTTGAGCAAGAATTTACCGAGTACGCAAAGGTGCATGGCGAAGAGACTGCTAAAGCACTAAAAGAACGTTTCGCAAACATGCTATTAAAAGCTCCGTCACATTATATTTTAACGAGAAATAATATTACCCAAGCTGTTGTTACACATGCCGGTATAAAGGATCATTACATCGGCAAGGAATCTAAACGTATTTCTGACTTTTGCCGTTACGGTGATACTCAGCAAACGGACAGTTCCAGTAAGACTGTACGTGGTGATTGGTTTACACAGCATAAAACAAGTGAGCTGATTATTTGGGGACATGACGTTAAAATACTGCCGTTTAAAGCAAACCGAACAATTAATATTGACCAGGGAGCTGTATTTGGCGGCGAGCTTACGGCATTTCAATATCCTGAGCAGACATTTAAAAGTGTGAAAGCATTCGCAAACTATGCCGGCACTGAGGACAACCCTATTTTAGAGGCGAAAAACAAGCGATTTAGTCCGCCAAATGTAGCACAATTTATAAAAGGTTTTGCTGTTCATACAACGAGTGGGGATCAAATAACAATTCCGAAAGAAAAAGCTTTGGCAGCAATGGATACATTCTCCCACCATACATTGCCTTTAGAGCAGGTGATCTACATTCCGCCAACAATGAGTCCAACACCACAAACATCTGCACTACCGGACTACTTGGAACACCCTGCAGAGGCATTTCATTACTATAAGAAAAACGGTATTCAAAAAATGATTGCTGAGAAAAAGCATATGGGCAGCCGCGCAGTCATCTTTATTGCAAAAAATAGAGCCGTGGCAAAAGAGTTCATTAACAGTGACAGCCTAGGCTACATTACAACACGTACAGGTCGAGCTTTCTTTGAACATACACAGCAGGAAAAAATGGTTGAAAAAATCCATGCTGAGCTAGCCGCTAAAAATTACTTTGAGCAATTCAAAACAAACTTCGTCTTAATGGACGCCGAAATTTTACCTTGGAATTTAAAAGCACATCGCTTAATCGATCAACAATATGAAACGGTCGCTGAAAATGCAATAATGGATCGCTATAAGCTCATCGAAAAGTTTAAGGCAACAGAGCATGTGGACGTGACAAGCTGGCTGGAGGAATACACACAAAAGTATAAAAACGCTGCACGCTTTGATGCGGTATTCAAAAACTATTGCTGGCCAACAAATGAGCTATCGGGCATACAAATAGCCCCATTTCATATTCTTGCACATAGCTCATCAACAAACTTCCATCAGCCTCATAGCTGGCATATGCAAATGAATGCGCATTTAGCTAAAGATAGCGAACTGTTTATTGCAACAGAATATCGTTTAATCGAAAGCGAAAAGGATGAACAGGAAGTAATGAACTGGTGGCAGGACATGACTGAAAATGGTCACGAGGGCATTGTCATTAAGCCATTGGATTTCCTAGCCTACTATAAAGGAAAATTACTGCAGCCAGCTATTAAAGTGCGCGGCCGTGAATATTTACGCATCATATACGGCATGGACTATACCAATGAAGCATTTATGAAAAAGTTAAAACAGCGTAATCCTTCTCGTAAAATGAAAAACGCCTTATTAGAATTCAAATTAGGCTTAGAAGGTATTTCACGCTTTGTAAGTTTAGAAAGTAGCACTCGTGTTCATGAATGTGCACTTGCAACTCTCGCGTTAGAAAGCGATACAATCGATCCTCGTTTATAAAAAATAATCGAAAAATAATTTTGAAAAATACACGGTAAATTCCTTTCAATTCATTATTTGAGTTGGAGGGAATTTTTTGCTTTACTGCAAGTTGGACAAGACATCGAATAAAATTGACCTGTAAAGAGAAATGGAATATTTATGGGAATGCTGTTAAGATATTTTTAAGCAGGAAATCAAAATATAGGTGAAGTAGTTTTCAAGATTCGGGCAAATATTGTATAAAGCAACAGCGCTTGCCTGTATTGCAAAAGGAGTTGAGGGGGGACTGATTTTGAAAAAAAGAAAAGTAGGGACAATTTTTGGGATTCTATCTATGTTGCCTGTGATGGCAAGTATTTTTTTCTATACAGAAAGAGGATCGAACACGGATTGCTATTCTATTATTAGCCATGGGGATTAGCGAACCATAATTATTATAAATTGAGTTAACTTCATGTATACAAGGTATTGAACCTCAGCATGCAGAATAATTATAGGATATTTTCTATTATATAAATTATCTAAAATAAATAGCTAGATTGGAGATTTACAATGATTAAATTGTTTGAATATAACTGGCAGGTTAGAGATGAATGGTTTGAATGGTGCAATCAACTTACAATTTACGAGTTGTCAAAAGACCGAAGAGGTGGAGTGGGAAATATATTATATACACTTTTTCATATAATAGATGTGGAATATAGTTGGATTCGTGGGATTCAAGGAAAAGAAGATATTGTCTTTCAGTTTGATGAATATAATACACTTGAAAAAGTTAAATCTCTTTCAGATAAAGCACGGAAAGAAATCGTTGAATTTTTTAAAACTAATTCAGATAGCAAAGAAAAATTTGTTCGGGTTTCTTGGGATGAAGAAAAATACACTTCAGAAGAAATATTACATCATATAATTACCCATGAAATTCACCATGTAGGTCAAATTTCTATTTGGGCAAGAGAACTAGAAATAAGCCCTGTACCAGCTAATTTTATTGGTAGAGAGATAAAATCACTGCAATCTTATTGAAGTAATGGTCCTTTAAATGAATGGTGATTTTACACGGTCGGGCGCGATTCTGTAAGTAGAATAGCAAGTTTAGTAATAATCTATTTATATAGGCGGGAGAAAGCTACTATGGAACAACAAATACTAGAATTGTTTAACGGTATATATCCAGTGGATTTTATAAAAGTCGAAGCAGTAACAAATGAAATGTTTCGGTGTACCGGAGCACAAGGCAAATATTTTGCAAGGATTACTAACTACAAAGGTTAAAATGAACAAGTAGAAGAGGTTACCTATACAAACTACCTATATAAAGCAGGACTAGGGGTATCTCCTGTAATTGTTTCGATAAATGGTCAAGAGGTAGAAAAGATCGCCATTAACGATAAGGAACTCTTAGCGGTTCTTTATGAAGCTGCCCCAGGTAGGCACTTATCAAGAAATCAATGGAATGCAGATGTATTAAAAGAGTTAGGCAGGCAAATCGGTCTATTGCATCGCCTCTCCAAAAAAATATGAAGAAAACCATCCGATTAGGTATATAAAGGATTGGCATCAAAATGAGGAATATGCTTTCTTGAAATATATTCCTGAGGAAGAAACTATAATTAGAGAGGTTGCACAAGAAAATTTAACAAAGATTAAAAACCTTCCAAAAAACAATGCCAATTATGGATTGTTACACGGGGATTTATGGTTGGAAAATGTTGTGGTAGATCGTGATTTAAAACTGTCAATGATTGATTTTCAGGATTGTGAGAGGCATTTTTATATCTTTGATTTAGCTGTTCCCATTTATAGTGCAATCGAGTATTCATTTGTCGGTGGCGGAAACATCATGGAATATGGAAGAGGTATTACAAAAGCAATCATCGAGGGGTACCAAGAGGAAAATAATATGACCAAGGAAATGTTAGATTTACTTCCTTTGTTTATAAAACTAAAAGAAGTCTTTGAGTATAGCTTGATGCATATGTACTGGAGAAAAGAACAGTTAACTGAAGAACAGATAAGAATAATGAATCACTTTAGAATGAGAATTGAAAAAGATCAATGTGAGCTTCCAAATAGGATTGTAATTGATGACTATTATGTACACGAATATTCTGATTGGGTAAATGCTGTAGTTATAACGAAAGAGAACCAAATTGTACTTGTTGAACAGTATCGTTATGCTGGTAAAGACTTTTTCATAGAAGTTCCTGCTGGAAAAATAGAAGAGAATGAAACATACGAGGAAGGGATAATCCGAGAAGTAAGAGAAGAGACAGGTTATATTTCAGAAAGAACGCCTATTTTTTTGGGCGACTTTATGATTAACCCAGCCACACAAACCAACAAAGTAATTACTTTCCTGATGCTCGATGCCTATAAGGAGTTTGAACAAGACCTAGATCATACTGAAGAGATTAATATTAAATTGATAGATTTTAATGAAATGGATAGTTTAATTAGGGCAAAACAAATTAATACACAACTATTCACTGCACATGCATACTTAATGGCTAAATTGTACCTTCTGGAAAAACAATTGAAAATCTAATTATTTTAAAGGATGAGGTGGAAAATTGTCACATGTAAGAATACGATGTACAGGGCTTATAATCGAGAATAATTCGATACTTTTAGTTGAGTATGATCATAATGGGGTACATTATAATTTACCTGGTGGAGGACTTGAGCCGGGGGAAACGATAATAGAGGGTGTCGCGAGAGAAGTGTTTGAAGAAACTTCGGCACATGTTGATGTCGGACCGTTAGCATTAATTTATGAGTTTTCCCCGCATAAGCAATCCGGGGATTATGATGTTAATGTAAAACATGGACTTCATCTTATTTTTGAATGCATTTTAAAGAATAACTCAATATCCAAATCATCCCTTTGTCCAGACCCTTTTCAAACTGCGGTGAAATGGGTTCCTTTAGAAAATTTGGATTCAATTTTGTTGATTCCTAATATTAATCAGCAAATAAAAAACTATTTGGGCAATAAAAGAAATCTTGAATTAATTGAAGATTATCGACTGGACAGACTTAATTTAGAACCAAGTAAGTGCCAACAATAGTAACGTCTTCCGGAATCCAATAATTATTGGGATCTAATTGAATGAAAGCGTTACAAGCGAAGTAAATGACTTGCAATTTTTAGTTTAAAGCGTTAAGATAAAGCCAAGTTAATAGACCGGTTTGAGTAAAAGAGAGACCTTATAGAGCGCACAAGACCATTTTTGTGTGTTCCTTAAGGTCTCTCTTTTTTTGTCTACATGAAGGAGGAATTATTATGTCAACAGCTTCATCTTTACAACGTTCAGTCATCATTAATGATTTACAGAGCAAGGAATATGACGTTTTAGTTATTGGCGGCGGTATTACAGGTGTGGGAATTGCGCTTGATGCCATTACACGCGGATTATCAGTCGCATTAGTGGAAATGCAGGATTTCGCGGCAGGTACGTCAAGCCGCTCGACAAAATTAGTGCACGGCGGCTTACGCTATTTAAAGCAATTTGAAATTAAAGAAGTAGCCGAGCTAGGGAAAGAGCGTGCGATCGTGTATGAAAATGGGCCGCACGTAACAACACCTGTATGGATGTTATTACCGTTCCATAAAGGCGGTACATTCGGCAAATTCTCAACATCCCTTGGCCTGCGTGTGTACGATTTCTTAGCTGGAGTTAAAAAAACTGAGCGCCGCTATATGTTAAATAGTGCGCAAACATTGGAAAAAGAGCCGTTAGTGAAGCAGGCTGAATTATTAGGCGGCGGTGTATATGTTGAATACCGTACAGACGATGCACGCTTAACAATTGAAGTTGCAAAAGCCGCGATTGAAAAAGGTGCTGTTTTAGCGAACTATACGAAAGCTTCAGGTTTTTTATATAATGATGCGAAAAAAATTGTCGGCATTGAAGCGACCGATTTCCTATCGAATGAAACAATCCAAATTCATGCGAAAAAAGTGGTGAACGCAGCAGGTCCATGGGTAGATGATGTACGCAAAATCGAAGGGGAAACAAGCGGTAAACATTTAATTTTATCAAAAGGTGTGCATATCGTATTTGATGAATCAAAGTTCCCGTTAAAGCAGGCGGTTTATTTTGATACACCGGACGGCCGCATGGTATTTGCGATTCCGCGCAACGGTAAAGCATACGTAGGTACGACAGATACATTTTATAAAGGGGACCCGCGCGATATGGATATCGAACAATCTGATCGAGATTATATCCTGAACGCCATTCACTATATGTTCCCTAATGTAAAAGTGACGGATGCGGATATTGAGTCAAGCTGGGCTGGTGTACGTCCGTTAATTCATGAAGAAGGGAAAGGACCGTCAGAAATTTCCCGTCACGATGAAGTGTGGGAATCCGCTTCAGGCTTAGTAACCATTGCGGGAGGTAAATTAACAGGCTATCGTAAAATGGCTGAAGCAGTTGTAGATAAAATTGCGGCGAGCTTAAAAGCCGAATTTGGCGTAGCGAGCAAGCCGTGTATTACAAAAAATATAACGATTTCCGGTGGTGAAGTAGGCGGCTCGAAGCATATACAAACGTTTATTTCGAAAAAGACAGAGCCAGGAGTGAAGGCGGGCTTAACGAAAGAGGAAGCGGCTTATTTGGCTCAGCATTACGGCTCGAATGTTGAAAAAGTATTCAGCTATGTGGCGCAAGCAGACGACACGATGCCAAAAGCTTTATTTGCACAGCTGCAATATGGCATCGAGCACGAACTTGTAGCAACGCCGGCAGATTTCTTCGTGCGTCGTACAGGTGATATGTTCTTTAATATCGCATCTGTTTTGGCGCATAAAGAGGCAGTTTTAGCACATATGGCCCAGCAGTTAAAGTGGACGGATGCACAATTATCGGAGTTTACAGAACTGTTAAACATTGAAATTACGCGTGCAACAACGGCGAAATAATGTAAAATAAATAAGATAAAATAATTTTGGCTCATCGAAACGCGCGGGAAATTTGTATTAGCGCAGCCGATGAGCCATATTACTATATAGGTATTTCCAAATTAGGGAGGAAGCTATGTCGTTCAATAATCAAAAAATTATTCCCGCTGCCCGAACAATTAAACAGTTTGATAAAGTTGTAAAAAGTGAATTCGAATATATCGTATTGCTTGAAGTGCATTTAAGTCATTTGCGGGCGCTGAAGCAAGAAGCCGATCGTCACGGGAAAAAATTAATTATTCATGCGGATTTAATTCACGGCCTGAAGACGGACAATTTTGCCGCGGATTATTTATGTAACGATATTCGTCCGGCAGGCATTATTTCTACACGCTCCAATATGATTTTAAAGGCGAAATCCCGCGGTATTTTAGCGATTCAACGTGTCTTTTTAATCGATACAATTGCGCTTGAAAAAAGTTATTCGCTGCTTGAACAAACTGCACCGGACTTTATTGAACTGCTTCCAGGTGTTATCCCGGAAATGATTGAGGAAGTATGTACGCATACAGGCATTCCTGTTATTACAGGGGGGTTAATTCGGACGGATGAGCAGATGAAGCAGGCATTTGATGCAGGGGCAGTTGCCATTACTACCTCAAATAAAGAGTTATGGAACCGTTTCCAAAAAGCTATTGACTAATGGATAATTTCAAACTATTATGATTCTTAAGTCAATAAATACGTGGTTGAGTGAAGGAGTCCGCATGTAGCATTGTTTTACGTAAATCGTAAAACAATAGTTGCTTGCGGACTTTTTTTATTCTTCTAAGTATGTAATTAACAGAATATAACATAACTAAGGAGGTTTTGGAATGTCAACATTTACAGCCGAATTAGTCGGCACTATGCTACTAATTTTATTCGGTGGCGGCGTTGTAGCAGGAGTTTCCTTACACAAATCGAAAGGTCAAGGTGGTGGTTGGGTCGTGATAACCATTGCATGGGGCTTTGCCGTAGCTATGGCGGCTTATGCAGTAGGCGGCATTAGCGGGGCACACTTAAACCCTGCATTAACAATCGCTTTAGCGACAATTGGCAACTTTGCATGGGCTGATGTACCGATGTTTATCGCTGCACAGCTACTTGGCGCATTTTTAGGTGCTGTGTTAGTGTACTTTGTTTATTTACCGCATTGGAAAGGCACAAAAGACAAAGGGGCAAAACTTGGCGTATTCTCTACAACACCAGCAGTAAAGCATATTCCTTCCAACATGATTGCTGAGATGGTAGGCACATTTGCATTAGTATTAGGGATTTTAGCGTTGGGCACAAACGAAATTACAGCAGGATTAAATCCATTTTTAGTCGGTGTACTGATTATTGTGATCGGTATGGCGTTGGGTGGTCCGACTGGTTATGCGATTAACCCGGCCCGTGACTTAGGTCCACGTATTGCACACGCGCTTTTACCGATTCCTGGTAAAGGAGATTCAGCTTGGTGGTATGCATGGGTACCTGTAGTTGCCCCAATTATCGGTGGTGTTTACGGGGCAGTATTCTTTAGCTTCATCTGGAATGGTGCAGATGCAACTTTATTCTGGATTTTCAGTGTAATAGTAGCGGCGGTTTTCATAGCTGCACAAATGACAGTATCAACTGTAGAAGAGTAGGAGGATATGGAAGATGGCAGAAAAATTTATGATGGCGCTAGACCAAGGTACAACAAGTTCTCGAGCAATTTTATTTGATAAAAATGGGACGGTGTATCACTCGGCACAGCAAGAGTTCCCGCAATATTTTCCGGAATCAGGCTGGGTAGAGCATAACCCGGAGCAAATTTGGTCTTCTGTGCTTTCATGTATCGCAGCTGTATTATCGGAAAAAAATCTGGACGCCACTCAAATTGCAGGGATTGGTATTACAAATCAGCGTGAAACGACGGTAGTATGGGATAAACATACAGGTCAGCCAATTTACAATGCAATCGTTTGGCAATCACGTCAAACAGCGGATATTTGTGAAGATTTAAAAGCGCGTGGCTTAAATGATATGTTCCGCGATAAAACAGGTTTACTCATTGATGCGTACTTCTCAGGTACAAAAGTGAAATGGATTTTGGATAATGTAGAAGGTGCTCGTGAAAAAGCGGAAAATGGCGATCTCCTATTTGGTACGATCGATACATGGATCATCTGGAAATTAACGAACGGTAAAGTGCACGTAACCGATTATTCAAACGCATCACGGACATTAATGTTCAACATTTACGATTTAAAATGGGATGAAGAGCTACTCGATATTTTAACAGTTCCAGCTTCGATGCTTCCAGAAGTGCGTTCTTCTTCTGAAGTATACGGCCATACGGATGCCGATAAATTTTTCGGCCAGGAAATTCCGATCGCAGGTATTGCGGGTGACCAACAAGCAGCATTATTCGGGCAAGCTTGCTTTGAGCAAGGAATGGTGAAAAATACATATGGCACTGGTTGCTTTATGTTAATGAACACAGGTGAAAAGGCGGTAAAATCTGATCATGGCTTATTAACGACAATTGCATGGGGCCTGGACGGCAAAGTAACATATGCGCTGGAGGGAAGTATTTTCGTAGCCGGTTCTGCTATCCAGTGGCTGCGCGACGGCTTACGTATGTTCCGGACAGCAGAGGAAAGTGAAGCGTATGCAGCACGCGTTACATCTTCTGAAGGCGTGTATGTTGTGCCGGCATTCGTTGGTCTAGGTACACCTTACTGGGACTCAGATGTGCGCGGAGCAATATTCGGCCTGACACGCGGCACGGAAAAAGAGCATTTCGTACGTGCTACACTGGAGTCGCTTGCATATCAAACACGTGACGTTTTAGGTGCAATGGAAGCGGATTCAGGCATTCCGTTAAGCACGTTACGAGTAGACGGGGGTGCAGTTAGAAATAATTTCTTGATGCAATTCCAGTCAGACCTTTTAAATGTGCCCGTGGATCGCCCTGTCGTAAATGAAACAACTGCTTTAGGCGCTGCTTACTTAGCAGGCTTAGCGGTAGGCTATTGGGATACATTAGAAGACATCTCAAACTACTGGAATCTAGACCGCAAATTCGAGC
Source organism: Solibacillus silvestris (assembly GCF_051967575.1). Taxonomy (NCBI): domain Bacteria; kingdom Bacillati; phylum Bacillota; class Bacilli; order Caryophanales; family Caryophanaceae; genus Solibacillus; species Solibacillus silvestris. The sequence continues at coordinate 4,514 of NZ_JBQCJW010000018.1, read as the reverse complement.
CGGCGATGGGCGATGATGAACGCGAAGCTTTATATGCAGGCTGGGGCAAAGCTGTGAAGGCGGCGCAAGCTTTTAAGTAGTTGTTGGGACACTTGAGCGGATTTTTCGGCGCTTCAAAACGATGATTAATCGGAAAAGCGGTTGGGAAATCTGTTTAAGTGCCTCAATAGACGGAAAAATTCCCCTTATTTTAAAAATACAACATAAAATGGCGTAAATAGACGGAGAAATTCCGACTATTGATCAAAAAAATATGAAAATGGGGGATTTTCCTTTGCATAACCGGAAAATTTCCGCTTATTTATCCCGAAATGAGCCCTATTGCGCAAATAAGCGGAAAAACTTCGCTTATTTCTTCATCACTTAATTAAGAGCCAAAAACCCTATCCGTAAATGTGGATTCATTCCAATGCGAGAGGGGCTGTTACTAAAAATGAAATCGGATTTTTAATAGCCGTAGTTTTCAGCGCCCTCCGATAGACATTGGGGACCCGATGCAAAATTAGACGTTCCATCACTGTTGCACGGAGGATAGTGTGAGGAATTGGCGCGGTTTGCCTGGATGGGAACAACAATTTGTTACAAAGTTACCACTAAGGCTAAAATCCGTAACTTCTTTAGCAAATTAAACAGAACGAGGAGAGCACACTAAAAAAGATCCTCGGGCACGAGTGAGGGAGCACAGGAACGAATTTTCGTTCCTGTGCTCTTTTTTCTACGATGCCATTGTTAATCCACAAACAAATGTTATTCGGATCTGAATAACAAGGCCGGTCAATGCTACACCAGCTTCTGAACCGCTTGCAGCAACACTATGTGGATTATCAATTATCATATGCACCAATGTGTTGCCGCCTGTACTCGGATCCATTTTGAGGCTGCAACGTAATAGGGGCAATGATAGTAAATGAATAATGGCTTTGTTGAAAAACCTTCTGTGAATCCCAGCCTCTATGCTATTTTAATTTCAACTTTTAAAGGGCTAGTTTGACTTATTCAATTCCTTATACAAAACATATTTTAAAGCAGAAATTTCATCTTCAGACAGTTTACTTTCAATTTCGGATAATATTTCATCCTTATTGATTGAATCATTTTGAGCTTGTTGCTGAATATCTAGTAAACGATTAACGCCCACTTTTTTTATTAACACACGTGTCGCTTCTTCCTTAGTTTGGAAGGGAAGCGTATCGGGATTAGTAGTTGCTGCCTCGCTTACAATTTCCTGAAGCTTCGAATCGTTCGCGATATAGGAATTCACTTCTTCTAGATTTTCGTCATCCAAAGTCGTTTCCATTTTTTCGATTATTTTTTCGGAAGCGATATTTGTCCCGAAATGCCACACAGCATAGCCAGCTGCTCCAAGTAAAACAAGAAGTATTGCGGTAATTGTTAAAAACTTTTTCATCTACTCACTCCTGACACTTTGAATATAGCACAACTTCTCAAAAACGACGATGAAAAAACGCTTTCTATAATTGGGTTAATTTCGTCTATTTGTTAACGGCGGGGGTAAATGGACGTTTATCCTGTATTGGTAAAGTAGTTTTACTAGGAGCTATCATTATAGAAGTTCTAAGGGTGGAGTACCCATCAGCGGTTATGGAGCTCACAACTTTAGATGAATTTCTTGATGAAGATTGGGGAGCGCCAGAAGAGCTTAGAGAAATGGTAATTAATTTTTTGAAAAACGGTGTAATCTATCCTAAATAATAACTTGTTCAACTTTCGGCGCAAAACTGTATTAAGGATCTGCGCTTGTTTTCATTCTTCTTGAATCCAACGAAAATGGCGTGACATCATCAGCCGATGTAAATACATTCGAAACGCTTTTCAAGGATGTCGAAGGAAATCCGACTAATGAAGGCTTACCGGGGTCTATCTACTCAATTTACGAGGCCTGCTGAAGAAATTGGTTACCAAAAGTATTTCGATCAATGGAAAGAGCGAGGGGTATTTAACTGAAAAAATGCTTAAATTCAGAAAGCATATCCATAATCGTTCTCAGACACCGCTTTGGGAACAATCCCTTGCTCTTTAACGTCTTCTAAAATATGGAATATATGAATTTAGGAAATGTAAGTAGTTATGAAAAGAATGGTGTATGTAATTTTAATGATTGCTGCTCTAGGTTTGTCCGTTACTTTATTTGGAAGAAATGAAGCTAGCCAAGACGCGGTTTTAGCTAGGGAAATTGGTTCCCTTTTAGAAAATGGTGAAATACAAATTGATTTAACGGATCTTACCGATTTTAAATGGGCCAAAGTCGATGTATTTGGACCTTATACATCAAATGAAGTTATTGAAGATTCAATGGCTATTAAATTTAAAGGCAATAACGGGGGAATTGATATTTTAGATGACGGTTTTCTATTAGTATTCGCCGATGAAAAATTTGCCGTAAAAACAGTTGTACTTTCAAGGAAATACGGTAACTACGACATAAAAGATAATAAATTTTTAAGTGTTGAGCAGTAACTTGCTATTTTGTACCCAATTTGCAATTTACATTGAAATTGTGTTTTTAAATAATATTTTGGAAACAAAGAAAACCAATCTTCAGTAACGGGCGTGATTCTATAATTGATATGCTTCCCAAAAGCTAGAAAATGTTATTTCAGACAACTAATTGGAGATGAGTTCGATGTTGTATCTGGCTTATGCCTTTTATCATTGATGCAGTGGCTGATACTAATTTATCCTCTAAGCTCATTTTAGCCATAGAAAAACTGCACCGCCTTGTTGGGCTCTGTCTAACAAATGGGATGAAATTCAAGCTTTCGGGAACCATATAATTACAATTTATGTCTATATAAAAAACAGAAGTATAATGGAGGCGTCATTATGTGGTTAGCGATAGGTCTTATTGCAATAGCAGCAACTTTTATAAACTTGTACATGTACACAACCGGTAAAGATTACAAACTTGCGATGGCAATGGGACTATCATTGACAGCATTGACACTTTGTGCAGGATACAGCCTTGTATCGGAGTGGGTGGAAGTAAAAGATTGGGCAGCTATAGAGGATGTAGTGCCTAGTATGGAAAGGGCATTCTGGTTTTTGACAATTGTTTCTATCTTACTGAATATAGCACCTATATTTTTAGAACGAAAAGGTAAGAAACGATGACTTATTATCAGATCACTTAACATGCAATTAATGTGTAAGTCTTTATGTATGACTAACAGGGGCGTTAGTGTAAGAGCAATGAAGTGATTTTATTGTAAAGGGCGTGATTCCGTAATAAGGATCAGCGCCCGTTTACATTATAGGATCATATTGTAGGGCGAGATAAATTTATTGATAGCCCATAATCGAAAAAGATGGAATAGTGTTACTAATTCAAATAATAAAAGGTAAATCCAACCCTAATATCGAAATGTCTATATAAATTTATGTTGCGGAGTTGATGTTATTGAAAATGGCAATCTGCAAAAGAATACATATTATTGGATCAGTTGGAAGTGGTAAAACAACTTTAGCAAAAGAAATATCTTCAAGGTTAGATATACCGCATTATGAATTAGATAATGTAGTTTGGATAAGGCATAAGTCCGGAGATATAAGAAGAACGGAACAAGAAAGGGAAGAGTATTTAAACAGTATATTACAATCAGACAGTTGGATAATTGAAGGAACACACAATGAAGAGTGGGTAAGCAATTGTTTTCATAGCGCAGAAGTGATTTTCTTTTTAGATACAAAATACTCAATAAGAACTTATCGGATTATAAAGAGGTTTCTAAAACAAAAACTTCGATTAGAAAAAGCAAATTACAAACCAACAGTAGAGATATTTTTTAAAATGTTTAAATGGAATCGTTATTTTGAAGAAGTTGGTAAGGTTAATTTTTTTAACAAATATGGAATTCATAAAGATAAAATAAAGGTTATTAATAATGCAAAATATATTAAGAAATATTTTAACTAATGCAGCAGTTAGTTAAGGAGGAATCATTAATTCGCTTTTATTTTGGAAGCCTAATTGGGTAGGTGTTCCTAAAGATGAACAAAAAAGGGCTATCATCTTAAAAATACAAAAGGAAGTTGAAAGTTTCTTGAAAAAGTCAAATAATCTAGGGGTGCCAATGAGAAAAACTATAATACTTCCTTGGACAGAAGATTGGGGAAAACAGTACTATAAAGAAGAAAAAATTCTTAAACATACTTTTAAAAATGAGATAATTGGGATTTACCATATAGGGAGTACTTCTATCCCAACAATAGGTTTTGCAAAGCCTATTATAGATATATTGATAGTTGTAAAGAATATTGAAAAGTAGAAGAGGTTATACATAATACATTAAATAGTAGGGAGATTTAGATGGATACGAGAATAGAGGAATTAGTTGATTTTGCAAAAGAAAAATACGGCTTACACGAATATTATTTACATACATTCGATATCAGCCGAAGTACAACATTTTTTAAAGATCGGTGTTTGTCAATATAGTTGTCGCATCAAGCTACTTAACTTTTCTATCAAAATCAAAATCTGTTCTATTAAAATC
>NZ_JBQCJW010000017.1:0-68525 GCF_051967575.1 Solibacillus silvestris | reverse complement strand
AGAAAAAGAGAGTACAGGAACGAATTTTCGTTCCTGTACTCTCTCACTTGTGCCTAAGGGACTTTTTCAGTGCCCTCGTATATACAAGTCCCTTTCTTTCATCTTGAATAGGCAAAAGTGTTCTTAATAATTTGGGCTCAATTACGCCAAGGAGTAATTGACTAAACATTTATAGATTAGATTTTTGCTTGAACTACATATTTCGTATACAATATATTGTGAAAAGCAAGGGGGATAGCTACGTGGAAAAAACTGAAAAAGAAAAAAATGAGCTATGGGAATGGACAAAAGCTCTGCTTATTGCGTTTGCGATTGCCGCATTTATTCGTTACTTTTTATTTACGCCAATTGTAGTGGACGGGGATTCAATGATGCCAACCCTTGAAAATGGCGATCGGATGATTGTCAATAAATTCAGCTATAAAATCGGCGAGCCTAAACGTTTTGACATAGTTGTATTCCACGCGCCTGAACAAAAAGATTATATAAAACGTGTAATCGGTGTTCCGGGGGACTTTGTCGAATATATAGATGATCAGCTATACATTAACGGTGAACCAATCGATGAACCTTATTTGGATGCATATAAGGCACAAATTAGCGAAGGCAATTTAACAGGCGATTTCTCCCTGAAAGATATTGATCCATCATTAGATGTGATTCCTGAAGGCTTTGTATTTGTAATGGGCGATAACCGTCGCTTCAGTAAGGATAGCCGTCATATCGGCATTGTCGACCAAAAAGAAATCATCGGTAATACGAATATTATTTTTTGGCCGCTAAGCGAAATCGAAATCGTAAAATAAGTTTTCAATCGTGAATAATGTCTAAAATGGGGTGGATATTCCAAACACCTCATTTTTTTGTTGAATAATAGAAGTGAATTATTATTGGGAGGGGATTAGATTATGACTATTCAATGGTTTCCCGGACATATGGCAAAAGCACGCCGCCAAGTGTCGGAAAGTTTAAAGCTTGTGGATATCGTTTTCGAACTTGTTGATGCACGCTTGCCATTATCTTCACGTAATCCGATGATTGATGAAGTCATCCATCAAAAACCGCGCTTACTCGTTTTAAATAAACAGGATATGGCGGACGAGCAAGAAACACGTCGCTGGATTCAATATTTCGCCGACCGAGGCTTTAAGGCGGTAGCGATCAACTCGTTGGAAGGGAAAGGGTTACAAGCGGTGACAAAGGCCGCACAGGAGATTTTAGCTGATAAATGGGAACGGATGAAATCAAGAGGAATGAAGCCCCGTGCCATCCGGGCGATGATTGTGGGAATTCCGAACGTCGGTAAGTCGACATTAATTAATCGTTTAGCTAAGAAGAATCTAGCGAAAACGGGAAATACACCAGGTGTAACGAAAGCGCAGCAATGGATTAAAGTCGGAAAAGAAATTGAACTGCTAGATACACCGGGTATTTTATGGCCGAAGTTTGAAGATCAGGAAGTAGGGTACAAGCTTGCTTTAACAGGTGCGATAAAAGATACGATTACAAATATGGAAGACTTGGCAGTATATGGCCTGCGCTTTTTGGCATTGCATTACCCGTCCCGTATGGAGGTACGCTACAAAATTACGTCCGTCGCCGAAGATTTAGTCGTAACATTTGACCATATAGGGAAACTGCGCCGCGTGTTCGGACAAGGCGGAGAAATTGATTATGATCAAGTAGCAGTTTTAATCGTACGGGATATCCGCGAGCAGCACCTTGGAAAGTTAACATTCGATTTTGTCGATGAGCAAATCGAAAAAGAGCAATTAGCAGAAGCGATCGAGAAAGAAAATGAAGAGCGCCGTTTAAAAACAGCAGCACTTCGCCGTCAACAAAAACAAGAAAACGACCGATAAAAACATAAGCGAAACCTTTTTCATTATTATGAGGAAGGTTTTTTCTTTTATAATGGAAAGAATGGACGATATAACAAGCAGGTAAAGATTAGAGGGTATATATGAAGACAATTAAAGAAATTACAAAAGCTTTAAAAGAAGCTACGCAAATAGAGCCATGGATGGATCAAATCATGCAAGATGAGCGTGCCAGTGTCGTAAAAGCGTGGACGCAATTTCAAAAGCGGATGGAGAAAGCGGCAGCCATACAACAAGCGCATGATGAAAAAATACAATTTGACGCAAGCCATTTACCGCATGAGAATGCTTACATTGCCGGCACAGATGAAGCCGGGCGTGGGCCGCTTGCCGGACCTGTCGTAACAGCGGCGGTCATTTTGCCGAATAATTGCCAACAATTGCTAGGGGTAAATGATTCAAAGCAGCTTTCAAAGGAAAAACGCAATGAATTTGCCGAGCGAATTAAAAAACATGCGCTGTATTATGCTATTCATTTTCAAAGCGCCGAAGAAATTGACCGTTTGAATATTTATGAGGCAACACGCCAATCAATGTTGAAAAGCATTGAAGCGCTAGAAGTGGCACCGCATTTTATTTTAGCTGATGCGATGACGCTTCATACAACGATTCCACAAGCTTCAATCATAAAAGGGGATGTCAAAAGCCTAGCAATTGCCGCGGCATCCATTTTAGCGAAAACAGCCCGTGACGACTATATGGAAAAACTTCATACTCAATATCCCGAATACGGTTTTTCACAGCATGCGGGGTATGGCACGAAACAGCATTTAGAAGCAATTCAACAATATGGACCGACAAATCATCATCGAAAAACATTTGAACCGATTAAATCCATGCTTCATAGAAAGGGGTAACGACATGAGCTTCTCATCATTTAATCCAATCCAAACTAATACTCCACAGCAAGTGACAGCAAATCAGCCGCTAGCATTGCGGCAAGACCAAGTATTTCATGGTACGATTAAGCAATTGTACCCGAATCAAATGGCGGAAGTGCAAATAGGCAATCAAAAGCTGATGGCCAAGCTTGAAGTTCCCTTAAAGCTAGGGGATGCCCATTTTTTCCAAGTTACAGCGACAAACCCTCAAACAGAGTTGAAAGTTGTAACAGGTCCAATGTCCCAAACGATAACAGCTGGACAACAATTGACTCAATTATTAGAAACGATGAATTTACCAAAATCAAATGAAATGCAGCAAGTGCTGTCTCATTTTATGAAAGCACAGCTTCCACTATCAAAAGAACAATTGCTCGCTGCCGAAAGCTGGATGAAAAACCTGCCTGCCGGAGTCGATAAAAATAATGCGCTTCAAGCGTTGCAACGTATGGTTGAGTTAAAAATGCCTTTTACGAACACTGTGTTCCAAGCATTGACACAAGGAGTAAAAACAGATGGATTGTCAGCGAATTTAACAAATTTAGCACAATTATTAGCCAGTCAGGCAGGTGGAAACGAAACAGTAAAATTAAATTTACTGCAGCAAATCGACCAATTGGCAAAGCCGTTAAATAATGAAACAGGCGGCCTGCTGCTTGCGCGCGCAATACAAACTTTATTGGATAATGGGACGCCGATTGCTTCCAAGCTGCAGGCGTTGCCAGTATTAAAAGAAGCAAGTATTCTCCCCCAGCAGGCAAACTTGCAAAACTGGCAAAGTGCAAATAAGCAAATTACCCAACAAGCATCAAATCAAGCCCAACCAGTCCAAACAGGTCAGTCAGTACCTTTACAAAAGGAAGCGGGATTAATGATGCAGCAGTTGGCGCAAGCAACTCCGGAGCAAACAAAGCCAATGTTGGAGCAATTAAGAGTCTGGATGAGTAATGAAAGCTTATTGTCGCAAACACAAAAGCAACAAATACAGCAGTTAATCGCGCGCTTTGAACAAATCCCTTCTTCAAAGCAAGCAATAAAAGCATTTACAAATCAAATGCAGCAGCAATTACTGAAAGCGTACAGTGAAAATGCGACAACGGGATTATTTACAAAAAACGAAGAAGGAATATCGGCTAAGGATCAGCTTCTTTCATTAATAAAGCCAGATTCCAATTTACCGCAAGCAGATCAGCTATTACGAAATTTAGTAAAAGCAGCAGCAGACAGTCCACAGCCGCTAGTCCAAAGCGCATTTACACAGGCAGAGGCACAAGTACAGTCCTCGGTAGATAGCCGCGCGATGGAACAAGCGATAAAAACGGTTCTAAAAGGGCTAGGTGTCAGCTATGAGGCGACGCTTGCAAATAAGGCAGGAGATATCCAAGCGGCCGCTCAGCAAATAAAGCCGCAGCTATTAACACTTATTCAAGATGCACAAACGCCGCCTGTTTTAAGGGACGCGGCGGAAATGGTTATGGCGAGGCTGAATGGCATGCAGCTATCTTCTGGTGAAAACGGTCATCAGCATCAACTCATCATGCAAGTGCCATTGGAATTTTTCGGAAAGAAAATGGATGCAACACTTCAATGGAACGGTCGTATGAAAGAGGATGGCAAAATTGATGCGAATTTTGCGCGCATCATGTTTTATTTAAATATGGAATCGCTGCAAAAAACGGTTATCGATATGCAAGTACAAAATCGGGTCGTAACAATAAATGTGTATAATGATATTGCTAATTTGGATTCATTGGCCACCTCATTAAAAGGGTCGTTAAAAACAGGATTGCTCGATAAAGAATATACATTATCAGGTGTATTTATCAAACCTTTTGGAGAGCGGGAAGGAAAAACGTTGACAAAAGTTCAAAACCAACAAGAAGATCAGCAAGGCGGTGTGGATATTCGCGTATGAGCGACAAAAAATATGTACGAAAAGAAGCGATTGCATTATCATATGACCCGCAAAAAAGCAATGGTCCAACAGTCGTCGCAAAAGGAAAAGGAAAAATTGCCGAAAACATATTAGAGCAAGCGACAATGCATGATGTGCCCATTTATGAAGACCCAAACTTAGTGGAACTTTTAGGGCAGCTCGATTTGAATACATCAATACCTGAAGAACTCTATCAAGCCGTCGCAGAAGTTTTTGCCTTTATTTACCACTTGGATGAAAAGCATAGATTAACGTCACATAATAAAAACAGTAAATTATAAAATTAGTTTACTGTTTTTTTTTCGCCGAAGATCATTGTAATCTTAGAGAGCAGCAGAATGATAGCGCCGACTCTGTTTTAGTAGAGGGAAAAATATGAATTTTTAATGAAATCCATCTATGAACGGGCAACAACTCACACTATTTTCCGCGAAATATGTTTTTCGAATGTATAATATATCTTTTAGAAAATTATAAATTCTATATATAGAGAATATTTCGACATAAAATAAAGTAAAAAATGCATGTGTGACAAATATAGACATTATCTGAATTATTGTATAAAATAGATTATGTTAGTAGAATAATTTCCAAATGTCCGATGGGAGGATGTATCATGAATATCCATGAGTATCAAGGGAAAGAAATATTAAGAAAATACGGTGTAGCTGTTCCTAAGGGAAGCGTAGCATTTTCGCCAGACGAAGCGGTAAAGGCTGCAAAAGAATTAGGCTCGAATGTAACAGTTGTAAAAGCACAAATTCATGCAGGGGGACGCGGTAAAGCAGGCGGTGTAAAAATTGCGAAAAACCTCGATGAAGTTCGTTCTTACGCAAAAGAGTTACTAGGCAAAATTCTAGTAACACACCAAACAGGTCCAGACGGCAAAGAAGTGAAGCGTCTTTATATAGAAGAAGGTTCGGATATTAAAAAAGAGTACTACTTAAGTTTAGTACTAGACCGTGCAACTTCTCGAGTAACAATGATGGGTTCCGAAGAAGGCGGAATGGATATTGAAGAGGTAGCGGAATCAAATCCGGAAAAAATCTTCAAAGAAATTATTGATCCGGTAACAGGGTTGAATGCTTTCCAAGCACGCCGAATGGCATTTAATATGAACATTCCGGCAAAATTGGTAAATAAAGCTGTAGCGTTAATGTTAGGCATTTATAAAGCATTTATCGATAAAGATGCATCAACAGTTGAAATCAATCCGCTTGTCGTAACAGGGGATGACCAAGTGGTGGCACTTGATGCAAAGTTCAATTTTGATGCGAATGCACTGTATCGTCATAAAGATATCGTGGAATTGCGCGATTTCGATGAAGAAGATCCAAAAGAGATTGAAGCGTCAAAATATGACTTAAGCTATATTTCCTTAGACGGGAATATCGGCTGTATGGTAAACGGTGCCGGTCTTGCAATGGCAACGATGGATACGATTAGCTACTACGGCGGCTCACCGGCCAACTTCCTGGATGTTGGGGGCGGTGCAACAGCCGAAAAAGTAACAGAGGCATTTAAAATTATTTTATCGGACAAAAATGTAAAAGGTATTTTCGTAAACATTTTCGGTGGAATCATGAAGTGTGACATCATTGCAAAAGGGGTTATTACAGCTGCAAAAGAGGTCGGCTTAAAAGTTCCATTAGTTGTGCGTTTAGAAGGAACAAACGTTGAGCTTGGTAAAAAATTATTAAATGAATCCGGTTTAAACATTGTGGCAGCTGACTCAATGGCAGACGGCGCGCAAAAAATCGTGAAATTAGTTGAATCTGAAGGCGGGGTTACGGCATGAGCGTGTTCATTAACAAAGAGACAAAAGTAATCGTACAAGGGATCACAGGGGAAACAGCCCTTTTCCATACGAAACAAATGCTGGAGTACGGAACAAAAATCGTTGCAGGGGTAACACCAGGCAAGGGCGGTCTTGAAATCGAAGGTGTTCCTGTATTCAATACTGTACAGGAAGCAGTCGATGCGACAGGCGCAAACGTATCTGTCATTTACGTTCCGGCACCATTTGCAGCAGATGCGATAATTGAAGCGGTTGATGCGGATTTGGATATGACAATTTGCATTACAGAGCATATTCCTGTATTGGATATGGTGAAAGTAAAACGCTATATGGAAGGCAAGAAGACGCGTTTAGTCGGTCCAAACTGTCCAGGTGTCATTACAGCGGATGAATGTAAAATCGGAATTATGCCAGGCTATATCCATACGAAAGGGCATGTTGGCGTTGTCTCTCGTTCAGGAACGTTAACATATGAAGCGGTGCACCAGCTTTCTCAAGCAGGTATTGGTCAAACAACAGCAGTAGGAATCGGGGGCGACCCAGTAAACGGGACAAATTTCATCGATTGCTTAAAGGCCTTCAATGAAGATCCGGAAACATATGCGGTTGTGATGATTGGAGAAATCGGCGGTACTGCGGAAGAAGAAGCTGCCGAATGGATACAGGAAAACATGACAAAACCGGTAGTTGGCTTCATCGGAGGGCAAACAGCTCCTCCAGGAAAACGCATGGGTCACGCGGGCGCCATTATTTCCGGCGGTAAAGGAACAGCGGCAGAGAAAATTAAAGCGATGAACGCAGCGGGAATTGAAGTAGCTCCAACACCATCAGTAATAGGTGAAACATTAATTAAAGTAATAAAAGAAAAAGGGCTATACGAAGCTTGTAAAACACATTAAAATAAAAGATGTAGCGAACGCCTCGCTACATCTTTTTCGCATGCTTACCTCCCTATTTTAAAAAAGCGGTCATTTTAATTTCTTCTATATAAAAAGGAGTGTTGAAATGGCAAATTTAACGAATGAACAATTAATGAAACTGCATTATATCCTTCCTCTTCCTTGGCAAAAATTCCGTAATTTAATGACAATTTTAAATGACTTCGACGAATTATTGCATGTATCGCCCAAAATCGTCGCAATGCACTTAAATATAAAAGAAGAAAAAGCAATTCAGCTCATTCGTCATTATAAAGAGCTCGTGCCGCAATCGATGAACCTCTATTACGAGAGGCGAAATATACAGGCAATCACCTATATGGATAAATATTACCCGAAACGCTTAAAGCACTTGTATGATGCCCCGGCTGTTCTGTATGTTAAAGGGGATATCCGATTATTAAACGCCCCTAAAATGATTGCAGTCATCGGATCCCGGGCGGCGACAAACTATAGTCAGGAAGCATTGAAAATGTTGATTCCGCCATTGATCGATGAACAGTTTGTCATAGTAAGCGGCCTTGCCAAAGGGGCAGATCGACTTGCACATGAGGCAACAATTCGTTATGGTGGAAAGACGGTAGGTGTGCTGGGTCATGGCTTCATTCATAGTTATCCAAGGGAAAATAGAGAGCTCAGTGAACATATGGCAAGCAATCATTTACTAGTAACGGAATACCCTCCTTATGCGGGTGTGCAAAAATGGCATTTCCCTGCACGCAATCGAATTATCAGTGGTTTAAGCGAGGCGCTGATTGTTACTGAAGCGGCGTTGAAAAGTGGTACATTAATTACGACAGAGCTTGCACTCGAACAAGGGAAAGATGTTTTTGCCGTGCCTGGAAATATTTTCAGCGAGCAATCACGCGGCACAAATAAATTAATAAAAGAAGGTGCAATTCCAGTGTGGGACGGCTTTCAAATACTACAGGAATTACAAATGTTTTCAAATTACCGTTGAAAAAAAGTTGCATTATTAGCCAATCTGTTATACATTTTGCAACAGGAAAAGCTTTGAGAAACATTGACAAATTCATGCAAATGAATTTAAGAAAATAACAATACCTCTATAAGGAGGACAACAGATGGCAGATTATTTAGTAATTGTAGAATCACCTGCAAAGGCGAAAACAATTGAACGATACCTAGGAAAAAAATATAAAGTAAAAGCTTCGATCGGACATGTACGCGATTTACCACGCAGTCAAATGGGGATCGATACCGAAAATAACTATGAACCAAAATATATTACGATTCGCGGGAAAGGTCCTGTACTTCAGGAACTAAAAACAGCGGCAAAAAAAGTAAAAAAGATTTATCTCGCAGCCGATCCAGACCGTGAAGGGGAAGCAATTGCCTGGCATTTAGCCACTGCTTTAAATATTGATATTCATTCAGATTGCCGCGTCGTATTTAACGAAATTACGAAAGAAGCAATTTTAGAGAGCTTCAAGCATCCGCGACCGATTAATATGGATTTAGTCGATGCACAGCAGGCACGTCGTATTTTAGACCGTCTAGTAGGCTACAATATTAGTCCGATCCTTTGGAAAAAGGTTAAGAAGGGCTTATCGGCAGGACGTGTACAATCTGTTTCATTGCGTTTGATTATTGACCGTGAAAATGAAATTAAAAACTTTGAGCCGGAAGAATACTGGTCAATCGATGCAAGCTTCGAGAAAGGCAAAAAGCAATTCGATGCCTTTTATTACGGAAACGGCAAAGAAAAAATTAAATTAACAAATGAACAACAAGTGAAAGATATATTAAAAGGTGTTAAAGGCTCGGAATTTGAAGTAAAGAATGTTGTAAAAAAAGAACGGAAGCGCAATGCTTCTCCAGCCTTCACGACTTCTTCACTTCAACAGGAAGCCGCACGTAAGTTAAACTTCCGTGCCAAGAAGACAATGATGCTTGCACAGCAGCTTTATGAAGGTATTGAGCTAAGCAAAAAAGAAGGTGCTGTCGGTTTAATTACGTATATGCGTACAGACTCAACGCGTATTTCCGATACAGCTAAAACAGAGGCTAAGTCATATATCGAAACAAAATACGGCAAAGATTTCATTGCCGGAGAGCAAAAACAGGCGAAAGCAAAAGCAAATGCACAAGATGCCCATGAAGCGATCCGCCCAACGAGTGCGATGCGTACACCAGAGGAGCTTAAAGCTATTTTAAGCCGTGACCAGCTGCGATTATACCGTTTAATTTGGGAGCGCTTTATCGCAAGTCAAATGGCACCAGCTGTACTTGATACCGTGACAGTTGATTTGCAAAACAATGACGTATTATTCCGTGCAAACGGGTCTCAAGTGAAATTTGCCGGGTTTATGAAGCTTTATATTGAAGGCACAGACGATCAGGAAGAAGAAACAAATAAGCTTTTACCTGAAATGGAAATCGGCGATAAAGTAAAATCGCTTGAAATCGAACCGAAGCAGCACTTCACTCAGCCACCTCCTCGCTATTCAGAGGCGCGTCTAGTAAAGACATTGGAAGAGCTAGGTATAGGCCGTCCATCGACATATGCCCCAACACTGGATACTATCCAAAAGCGCGGCTATGTTCAGCTTGATGCAAAACGCTTTGTACCAACAGAACTTGGAGAAATCGTTCATCAGGCAACACTGGAATTTTTCCCGGAAATTATCAACATCGAATTTACGGCGCAAATGGAACAAAACCTCGATGAAATTGAAGATGGTATTACACAGTGGGTAAATGTCATCGATGAATTTTACAAAGATTTTGAGCCGCGTGTGAAGCATGCAGATGAAGTGATGGAAAAAATCGAAATAAAAGACGAGCCTGCTGGGGAAGACTGTGAAAAATGCGGTGCGCCAATGGTATTTAAGCTTGGACGTTACGGGAAATTCATGGCTTGTTCAAACTTCCCTGACTGCCGTAATACGAAAGCAATTGTCAAACCGATAGATGTGAAATGCCCAACATGCGAAACAGGTGAAATTGTTGAGCGTAAATCTAAGACGAAGCGCATCTTTTATGGCTGTAATCGCTATCCGGAATGTGATTTCGTATCATGGGATAAGCCAATTAGTAGACCTTGCCCGAAATGTAGTGCATTATTAGTTGAGAAGAAGCTGAAAAAAGGTGTTCAAATTCAATGTACAAACAGTGAATGTGATTATGAAGAAACACCATCACAATAAGATAATGAGGTAACAACAATGACACAACAAGTAGTAAATGTAATTGGTGCAGGCTTGGCCGGTTCAGAAGCAGCTTGGCAAATTGCTAAACGCGGTGTGAACGTACGTTTATATGAAATGCGCCCAGTAAAACAAACACCAGCACATCATACGGATAAATTTGCGGAGCTCGTATGCTCCAATTCATTACGCGCAAATGGCCTAACGAATGCTGTCGGCGTAATTAAAGAGGAAATGCGTAAACTGGATTCCGTTATTATTGCGGCAGCAGATAATAGCTCTGTACCGGCTGGTGGCGCACTAGCGGTAGACCGTCATGAGTTTGCAGGCTATGTAACAGATAAAGTGAAAAATCACCCGTTAATTGAAGTGATCAATGAGGAGGTAACCGAAATTCCAGAGGGGATTACAGTTATCGCGACAGGTCCTTTAACATCGGAAGCTTTAGCGAAGAAAATTCAAGGGCTTACCGGCGAAGATTATTTATACTTCTATGATGCGGCAGCACCAATCATCGAAAAAGACTCGATTAACATGGATAAAGTATACTTGAAATCACGCTATGACAAAGGTGAGGCGGCATACTTGAACTGTCCGATGACGAAAGAAGAGTTTGATGCATTCCGTGAAGCATTAATCTCGGCAGAATGTGCACCGCTAAAAGAATTCGAAAAAGAGAAGTATTTCGAAGGATGCATGCCAATTGAAGTAATGGCGGCACGCGGTGAAAAAACAATGACATTTGGACCGATGAAGCCAGTTGGTTTAGAAGACCCTAAAACGGATAAACGTCCATATGCGGTCGTTCAATTACGACAGGACGATGCAGCTGGTACGCTTTACAACTTAGTAGGATTCCAGACACATTTAAAATGGCCGGAGCAAAAACGGGTATTTTCGATGATTCCCGGCTTGGAAAATTTGGAAATAGTACGCTACGGGGTTATGCACCGCAACACTTTCATCAACTCACCGAAAGTATTAACGCAAACATATCAATTAAAAGCACGTCCAAACCTATTTTTCGCAGGTCAAATGACAGGTGTGGAAGGCTATGTGGAATCTGCCGGCAGTGGTCTGATCGCCGGGATTAATGCGGCTCGTATGGCATTAGGCCAAGAGTTGCTCTATTTCCCGCATGAAACGGCATTAGGGGCTATGGCGCGCTATATTACACATACAGATGCTAAAAACTTCCAGCCGATGAATGTCAATTTTGGAATATTCCCTGACTTAGGCGAACGTATTAAATCAAAGCCAGAGCGTGCAGAACGTCATGCAAATCGTGCATTGGAGTCAATTCAGAATTTTATTAATACTCAAGTAATTTAATTGCGAAAAGCCCTTAAAGACTGTTATACTTTAAGGGCTTTTAGTTTTTGCATATACTTTTTTCGGAAACCTGAAGAAAATGATGCCAACTTTTGTGATTTCATTCAAATTGTCGAAAAAATACAAGAAATTCGAATAAATAAAGAGTTTTTTACTTGAAATCTTCCCGCAATAAGTATAGTGTCAGTATGTATGTTTTTTTTATGAGCGACGAAAGTAATCATACAATACCATTTCTCTTTTGTAATGACTGGGGGTATATACGATGGATGAAAAATTGCAAAATCAATTAGAACAATTTATTCGTTACGTACAACTAGAAAAGAACTTCTCCTTACATACGGTACGTGAATATCAGTCGGATTTGCATGACTTTTTTGCTTTTTTACATGCTGAAGGTATACAGAAAATTACAGAAGTTGAATATATCCATGCACGTCTTTATGTAACAAAGCTTTACGATGAACAAAAAGCAAGAACTTCTATTTCCAGGAAAATCTCATCTATCCGTTCTTTTTTTCGTTTCTTAAATCGGGAACAGAATATTGATGATGCTCCGTTTCGTTCACTTTATCATCCGAAAAAGGAAGAGCGATTACCGAGCTTTTTTTATGAAGAAGAATTGAAGCAGCTTTTCGAAAAAAATGAAGGCAGCGAACCAATCCAAATCCGTAATATTGCGCTTTTGGAAATCCTTTATGCTACAGGTATGCGTGTAAGTGAATGCGTTAGTCTGGAGCTGGCGGACATCGATTTTCATTACAGTATCGTCCGCGTGATGGGGAAAGGGCGAAAAGAGCGGATTATTCCGTTTGGCCAGTATGCACATGATGCACTTGTCCGTTATATAAAACAAGTCCGTCCAGCATTAATGAAAAAGGAAAATCATCAAAAAGTTTTTGTTAATATGCGCGGCGGTGAACTTACTGCCCGTGGTGTGCGTTATATATTAAGCGGGATGATTGACAATGCAAGCATGCATACGAAAATTTATCCGCATATGCTGCGGCATACATTTGCTACGCATTTATTAAACAATGGAGCAGATATGCGTACTGTTCAGGAATTGCTTGGGCACGCTAATTTATCTTCAACTCAGATTTATACTCATGTAACGAAAGAAGCTTTAAGAAAGACATATATGGACAGTCATCCGAGAGCATAGTTAAGGGGGAAATAAAATATGGGTCAAATTCATGCGACAACGATTTTCGCGATTCACCATAATGGTGAGTGCGCAATGGCAGGTGATGGGCAAGTAACACTCGGCAATGCCGTTGTAATGAAGCATACGGCACGTAAGGTCAGACGTCTGTTTAATGGGAAAGTATTAGCTGGGTTTGCAGGTTCGGTTGCGGATGCATTCACATTATTTGAAATGTTTGAAGCGAAACTGAATGAATATAATGGGAATTTACAAAGAGCCGCAGTAGAAGTGGCGAAACAATGGCGCGGTGATAAAATGCTCCGTCAGCTTGAAGCGATGCTGCTCGTTATGGATAAATCGACATTGCTGCTTGTTTCAGGCACTGGGGAAGTCATTGAGCCGGATGATGGCATTTTGGCAATTGGTTCAGGCGGCAACTATGCACTATCTGCTGGGCGAGCATTGAAAAAACATGCCGGGGAGCACCTATCGGCAAAAGAAATCGCAGAGGCTGCACTAACGACCGCTGCGGATATTTGTGTGTTTACAAACCATAATATTATCTTGGAGGTATTATAATGACGGCGATCAATTTAACACCAAGACAAATTACGGAACATTTAAACCGGCATATAGTCGGTCAAGAGACAGCAAAACGTGCGGTAGCGATCGCATTGCGCAACCGTTATCGCCGTTCTTTATTAAGCGATGAATTAAAAACGGAAGTTATTCCAAAAAATATTTTGATGATTGGACCTACTGGTGTAGGAAAGACAGAAATCGCCCGTAGAATCGCAAAACTGACAAATGCCCCTTTTATCAAAGTCGAAGCGACAAAGTTTACGGAAGTCGGCTATGTAGGGCGTGATGTCGAATCAATGGTGCGAGATTTAGTTGAAGCATCCCGTCGCCTGGTAAAAGACGAAATGGTAGAAGAAGTAAAGGAGCAAGCTGAGCGCAATGCAAATGATGTGCTCATCAAATTGTTGGTTCCTTCAAAAGTGAAAGAAAAGCTCACACAGAACCCATTTGAAATGTTGTTCGGCCAAAAAGAGCAGGCGCAGGAGGAAGATTCCCGCCAAGAAGAGCCGGAAATTCGCTCAAGACGCGCTCAAATTGCCCAAGATTTAAAAGATGGAAAATTGGAAGAACAATGGGTGACAATCGAAGTTTCGGAAAGCGCGCCATCGATTTTTGATGCAATGCCTGGCATGAATATGGACAATGCAAATGGCATGCAAGATATGCTTTCCAATTTAATGCCGAAGAAAACAAAAAAACGTAAAGTGCAAGTGAAGGATGCCCGTCGAATTTTATTGCAGGAAGAAGCCAATAAATTAATTGATACGGATGCATTATCCAGTGAAGCAATTCACCGTGCGGAACAGTCCGGTATTATATTCATTGATGAAATCGATAAAATCGCAAGTAAAGGCTCCTCATCTGCGGAAGTATCGCGTGAAGGAGTTCAACGAGATATACTGCCAATTGTGGAAGGCTCAACTGTCACGACAAAATACGGGCCTGTGAAAACAGATTATATGCTCTTTATCGCAGCGGGTGCATTCCATATATCGAAGCCAAGCGATTTGATCCCGGAATTGCAAGGACGCTTCCCGATTCGTGTAGAGCTTGAAAAGTTAACAAAAGATGATTTTGTCCGTATTTTACAAGAGCCAGATCAATCGTTAATTCTGCAATATAAAGCTTTGCTCGAAACAGAAGGGGTTACACTTGAATTTACAAAAGAGGCGATTGAACGCATCGCAGAAGTTGCAACAGAAGTGAATCAAGAAACGGATAATATCGGTGCCCGCCGTTTACACACCATCTTAGAACGTTTACTTGAGGAACTTTCCTATGAGGCTTCTGAAATTGCGCCGGCCCATATCGATATTACCACGAATTATGTCGATGAAAAATTAGCAAACATCGTAAAAAACAAAGATTTATCACAATTTATTCTTTAACAGCAAGTTGAAATAGTATCTTTAAATTGTAAAAACCTTTAGAATATTAAGTGAATTAAAAAGTTCCGTAGGAGGAAATAGAAATGAATTTATTAACAAAAACACGAAAAATCAATGCAATGTTACAAGCATCAGCTGGGAAACCGGTTAATTTTAAAGAAATGGCGAATACTTTAGGCGACATTATCGAAAGCAACGTATTTATCGTAAGCCGCAAAGGTAAGTTGCTAGGGATTTCCATTCACCAGCAAATTGAAAATGAACGTATGAAAAAAATGTTTGAAGAGCGTCAATTCCCTGAAGCATACACACAAAATTTATTTAACATTGCCGAGACATCTCCTAACTTGGATATCAATAATGAACATACAGCATTCCCGATTGAAAACAAAGATTTATTTTCGAGTGGTTTGACAACAATCGTACCAATTATTGGTGGCGGTGACCGTTTAGGTACGTTAATTTTAGCTCGTATTAGCGGCCAATTCGAAGATGATGATTTAATTTTAGCTGAATACGGCGCTACAGTAGCAGGTATGGAAATTTTACGTGAAAAATCGGAAGAGATTGAAGAAGAAGCGCGTTCGAAAGCTGTCGTGCAAATGGCGATCAATTCATTATCTTATTCAGAGCTTGAGGCAATCGAACATATTTTTGAAGAATTGGATGGGAATGAAGGATTGCTGGTAGCATCGAAAATTGCAGATCGCGTAGGCATTACACGTTCAGTTATCGTAAACGCATTGCGTAAATTGGAATCTGCCGGTGTTATCGAATCACGTTCATTAGGTATGAAAGGGACGTATATTAAAGTATTGAACGACAAGTTCCTGACAGCTCTAGCAGAAATCAAAATGAAATAGCTGCTATTAAGGCACATTAGGGTATAAATTTTACCTTACTGTGCCTTTTTGTATGCTGAAGAAACGATAAACTATCTGATTTTGGCTGGTTTTAATAATATCTCCCGCAGCTTGTACAATCGGCCTCTCCTGAACATGTCAATTCCCCCTACGAAAGTGATGGTCTATTTACTTTTTGCTAGGCTAGAAACACGCATGGGATTATATAATGTAAGTCTTAAGCGGCGTGTCATGGCAATGCATGCTACAATTTGACCAATTATGACTGCATAGACACTTTGATTTACTTAATTTTAAATGAAAAATAGCCAAAAAACGCATATCGGGAGTTTTTTTGTCTATATATGGGAATTATCTGATAACTTCGAGAGGGTATTTAAGTCAAATAAATATTATTTCTGCCTATATAGTGGAGAAAATACCATGCCAAACGTTTTGTTACAAATTTATAAATAGTTATTTAAAAATCCCTATTTTATATGGTTTTGGTATATGATAAGGGATAGAATTTTGAACAAATGCATAATATCGACACATTTTTAAGTAATTTATAGTACGTTTCGGATGGTAATTTTCTATCATTTATGATGCGGGTGAAGGTTCAAAAGAATTAAAATGATATAAAAAAGTATAGTTTTATAACCTTACTTTCTGTTAATCTGAGTAATTTGGGTTTAAAAATAGTTCATTAAGACTACCAAAAAGAGCCAAAAGACGATAGACACTAGGAATTAATATAATTACAATTGAGTTATTAAGTTGTCGTGTGCAGTTTTTGACAAAAAGTAAAATGAGGTGAGAGATTTGGATTTGTTTGGTGGTACAATCCGTAGCCTTGAAAATGGACTTTCGTATGCTACGTTGAAAAATAAAACAATTTCGCAAAATATAGCGAATGTTGACACTCCGAATTACAAAACAAAAGAAGTGAGTTTTAAAGATGTGTTTAATGATGCAAAAAAAGCGACTATTCCAGCATATCGCACAGATGATAGACATTATGATTTTAAAATTGAAATCGGCGGTAATGGAGTATATTCAAATGAAAACTTCCGTACTAGACCAAACGGTAATGCTGTGAATATGGATGCGGAACAAGCAAAGCTGGCAGAGAATACAATTTACTATAATGCGCTAGTTGACCGCATTAATAGTAAATTTTCTACATTAAATACAGTTGTAAAAGGAGGGAGATAATCATGTCGATTTTTCATAGTATGAATACGACAGCTTCTGCGTTGACAGCTCAGAGGTTACGAATGGATGTTATTTCTTCCAATATTGCCAATGTGGATACGACACGTGCGAAGCAAGTAAATGGAGAATGGGAGCCTTACCGCAAAAAGTCGATTACTTTAAAAGAGCAGGAAGGCCAATTTTCGAGCTTTTTGAATATAGCGATGGGAAAAACGGTGAAAAGTGGTGTAGGAAACGGTGTAAAAGTTACTTCTATTAAAGAAGATACAGAGACGCCGTTTAAATTAGTCTATGATCCGACTCATCCTGATGCTAATGCAGAAGGGTATGTCCAAACGTCGAATGTCGATTTATTGAAAGAAATGGTTGATTTAATTTCGGCCGGCCGTTCGTACGAAGCGAATATTACCGCTTTTAATGCAAACAAAAACATGTTGACAAAAGCTTTAGAAATTGGGAAAGGATGATCATTAAATGGCGATTAATCCAATATCGTTTATGTCTCCCGCGCAATCTGTGAATGAAATAAACAATGGAGCTCAAATAACATCTGCAAATGCACAGCAACAATTTGCGGACACTTTAAAAGAAGCGATTGCTAGTGTAAATGAGCACCAAAAAACATCGGATATGATGACACAAAAATTAATCAATGGTGGAGATGTTGATTTATTTGAAGTAATGGTTGCGGCACAAAAAGCAAGTGTTACTTTAAACACAACAATTGAAATTCGTAATAAAGCTGTTGAGGCTTATCAAGAAATTATGCGTATGAGTGTGTAATGATTTGTATGACGAATAACGAATTGTTGGGCATTCACTATAAGCGGAGGATTCATAATGAATGAACGACTTACTAAAATTAAAAGCGACTCCACTAGTTTTTGGCAAAGTCGCACAAAAAATCAAAAAGGTGCAATAATCGGAGCTATTGTTATTGTTATTGCACTTGCGGCAGCAATTACATATTTCTCGACGCGCACAACTATGGCGCAATTATTCCCTGAAATGTCTCAGGCAGAAGCAGGGAGAATTACAGAAGTGCTCGCATCGCAAGGTGTGAAGTATGAGGTTACGAATGGCGGGACAACGATTTTAGTTCCTGAAAATCAAGTGCAAGATTTGCAAGTTTCACTAGCAGCTCAAGGCTATCCTGATTCGGGTGAGATCGATACGACATTCTTTACGTCGAATGCTGGCTTTGGGATGACAGACAATGAATTCAACGTCATTAAACAAGCGGCTATCGAAACCGATTTAGCGAATCTCGTCCGTAAGTTCGAAGGTGTAAAAGATGCAAGTGTAATGATTACTCTGCCTGATGAAGGCGTATTTTTAAAAGATGCAAAAGGTGAGGCGCAAGCTGCAATTGTATTAAATACAGCACCTGGACATAAATTCTCGGACGATCAAATTAAAGGCTTATTTAATTTAGTGTCAATGAGTATTCCAAACTTGCCGAAAGAAAACATTACAATCATGAATCAGTATTCAGAGTACTATGACTTAGCTTCTGCAGAAAACGGTGGCAATGGCATTAATACAGTTACTGGGCAAATGGAAGTAAAGAAAACAATTGAGCGTGATTTGCAACGTCAAGTACAGCAAATGCTAGGTACGTTAATCGGACCAGATAAAGTTGTAGTAAACGTATCAGCGGATATTGACTTCAAAAAAGAAAACCGTGAAGAAAATTTAGTGAAACCTGTTGATGAAGATAATATGACAGGAATCGAAATAAGTGCACAGCGGATTACTGAAACATATTCAGGCGGTGCTGTAGCAGATGGTTCTCCTGAAGCGGAAAATGCTACGGATAATTTTGTCGATTATGTAGAAGGTACAACAGGCGATGGAGATTACGAGCGTGTAGAAGAAACAATCAACAACGATGTCAACCGTATTCGTCGCGAAATACAGGAAAGCCCGTACAAAATACGTAATTTAGGTATCCAAGTAATGGTAGAGCCGCCAAATGCGGAAGAAGCATTTGATCAAGGCATTCGTACGGATATCGAACAAATATTATCGACAATCGTTCGTACATCAATCGACCAAGAAGCAGCTGGCGACTTGACAGACGAGGAAATTGCGAATCGCATTGTTGTATCAGTACAGCAATTCCATGGCAATGATGCAGCGGAAGGACAGCCGGAATCAGTTATTCCTTGGTGGATATGGGTAATTGGTGGTATTTTATTAGTAGCGATTATTTTACTAGTAATCTATGTTTTACGTGCACGTAAACGTAAGCAAGAAGAAGAAGAACTAGAAATATTAGAACAACAACAGCAGTTAATTGAAATAGAAGATATTTCCGAAGAAAAAGAAACTGAAGCGACTGTACGCCGTAAGCAATTAGAAAAAATGGCAAAAGAAAAGCCAGAAGATTTTGCGAAGCTATTGCGTAGTTGGATTGCTGAAGACTAATAGGAGGTTCAGCTGTGTCCAAGAAAGATAAAGACTTATCAGGAAAGCAAAAAGCTGCTTTACTGTTGATTTCTCTAGGGCCAGAAGTTTCGGCTTCTGTATATAAGCATTTAAGCGAAGAAGAAATTGAACGTCTAACGCTAGAAATTTCAAGTGTTAAAAAAGTGGAATCGACTGTGAAGGAAGAAATTATAGAAGAATTCCACCAAATTGCACTTGCGCAAGATTACATTACGCAAGGTGGTATCGGCTATGCGAAAACCGTCCTTGAAAAAGCGTTAGGTGCTGAACAAGCGCAAGCAATTTTAAATAGGTTAACTTCTTCGTTGCAAGTTCGACCATTTGATTTTGCAAGAAAAGCAGATCCGGCACAAATTTTTAACTTTATTCAAAATGAGCACCCTCAAACAATTGCCCTCATTCTATCTTATTTAGAACCAGGCCAAGCAGGGGTTATTCTTTCATCATTACCGCAGGAAGTACAAGCTGATATCGCAAAACGTATCGCTATTATGGAATCTACTTCACCGGAAGTTATAAGCGAAATAGAATCTGTATTGGAACGCAAATTATCATCAACCGTTACGCAGGATTACACAGAAACGGGTGGCGTGGATGCAGTTGTTGAAGTATTGAATGGTGTAGACCGTCAGACAGAAAAAACAATTCTCGATGCGCTTGAAATTCAAGATCCGGAGCTTGCGGAAGAAATCAAAAAACGCATGTTCGTGTTCGAGGATATCGTTACACTCGACAACCGTTCGATCCAGCGTGTTATTCGCGATTGTGAAAACGAAGATCTGTTATTGTCAATGAAAGTTTCTTCGGACGAAGTAAAAGAAATCATTTTCCGCAATATGTCACAACGTATGGCTGAGACGTTCCGAGAAGAAATGGAAATTATGGGACCTGTGCGTTTACGCGATGTAGAAGAAGCACAGTCTCGAATCGTAGCAGTAATCCGTCGCTTAGAAGATGCAGGAGAAATTATTATTGCACGTGGTGGAGGAGATGACGTAATTGTCTAGAATCATCCGTTCAACAAATGCACAAAAAGCTGAAGAGGCGTCCGTTGTAGAAATTAAACTTCAAAGTTATTTTGAGCCAATCCATTATGGGAAAACGGAAGAAGAGGCAATAGATGATACGCCCCAACAAACATTGGAAGATATTCATGAAGAACGTCAACGTATGTTAAATGAGGCAGCAAATGAAATAGAGCAGCAAAGAGAGCAGTTCGAGCAGTTTCGAAAAGAACAGCTTGCTGCAATTGAAGCATTAAAACAAACTTGGGAAGAAGAAAAAGCAGTTCTTCAACAAGAAGCGTATGATGCTGGATTTGCACAGGGCTATGAAGATGGCGTCCAAAAAGCAAATGCAAATATGCAACAGGAATTACAATCAGCGAATGAGACGATGGCTGATGCGCAAAAAAATGCGGCCGCTTATATAGAGTCGCAGGAAGCTGTGCTGTTGGAGCTTGCACTAACGGCAGCGGAACGTATAATCAATGCACAGCTCGACCGAGACGATGAACTATATGTATCGATTATTGAACGTGGATTAAAAGAAGCCCGTGAAATGAAAGAGATTAAATTATACGTATCGCCGAAGTTTCATAAACTCGTAACACAGCATCAAGAGGAACTATCGGAAATGTTCCCGGTAAATGTACCGTTTATGATTTTCGTCAATGAAGATTTGCAAGAAACGGAAAGTTACATTGAAACGAATCATGGACGAATCGTTGTGTCAATAGATGACCAATTACAGGAACTGCGCAGACAGTTATATGAACTAATCGAAAGTAAGGAATGATACGGATGAAAACGGCTCAATTAATTGAACAAATTCCTAATCTTAATACATTTAAAAAGTATGGAAGAGTGACGAGGGTTGTCGGTTTGATGATTGAGTCTCAAGGTCCGGAAAGTTCAATCGGCGATGTATGCAAAATTCATGTACACACATCGAAAAATGGCCCACAAGTAATGTTGGCGGAAGTAGTAGGGTTCAAAGATGAAATCGTTATTTTAATGCCGTATTCTTCGCTAAAGGAAATTTCAATCGGCTGTCTTGTGGAAGGGACTGGCACACCGTTAGAAGTAAAAGTCGGTCCAGAATTGATTGGTAAAGTTTTGGATGCAATGGGAAATCCGTTTGATGGACTGGCTTTACCAAAAGGGCTGACCGCTGTCCAAACAGAAAAAGAGCCGCCAAATCCATTAAATCGCCCGCCGATTAATGAAAAACTGGAAGTTGGGGTAAAGGCAATAGACGGGATGCTTACAGTTGGCAGTGGTCAACGTGTAGGAATATTCGCAGGTTCAGGTGTCGGTAAAAGTACATTGTTAGGCATGATTGCACGCAACACTGAAGCAGATATTAATGTAATTGCTCTTGTAGGTGAGCGTGGGCGTGAGGTGCGGGAATTTATTGAGCGGGATTTAGGACCGGAAGGCTTAAAACGTTCGGTTGTAGTAGCGGCTACAAGTGATCAGCCTGCATTGATGCGTATTAAAGCGGCATTTACTGCGACAGCTATTGCAGAGTATTTCAGAGACCGTGGAAAAAACGTAATGCTTATGATGGACTCAGTGACACGTGTGGCGATGGCCCAGCGGGAAATCGGGCTAGCTATTGGTGAACCACCGGCAACAAGAGGTTATACACCATCTGTATTTGCGATATTGCCGACTTTGCTTGAACGATCGGGAACAAATATTAATGGAACGATCACCGCTTTTTATACGGTGCTTGTAGATGGTGATGATATGAATGAGCCGATTGCCGATGCGGTGCGAGGAATATTGGACGGTCATATCGTATTGGACCGAAACCTCGCAAATAAAGGGCAGTATCCCGCAATTAATGTTTTAAAAAGCGTCAGTCGCTTAATGAACCATATTGCAGAACCTGAACATGTAACAGCCGCAAACCGGTTGAGGGAGTTGTATTACACATATTCCAAATCAGAGGACTTAATTAATATTGGGGCATATAAACGGGGTACATCAAAAGAAATTGATGAAGCGATCCATTATGAGCCGCTTATTACTGCATTTTTAAAGCAGGGGTATAAGGATAAAGTTTCAATCGATCAAACTGTAAATGAAATTATAGCGTTATCGAATGGTGGTGCACGTTAATATGAATTACAATTATCGTTTTGAAAAAATTCTTGTCGTAAAAGAACAGGAAAAAACTGAGTCTGAGCTTGCCTTTAAAGAATCGGTCCAAGTATTTGAGGGAATCGCAACAAAGCTATATGAATTATTGAGAAAAAAGGAAGATTTAATCGCCTATCAGCAAGAGCGTTTAAAAGTAGGCTCTTCTATTGATGAGATAAATCATTATTCCAAATTTATTGATAGCATGGAAAAAACGATTGAGGATGTACAGCAGAAAGTCGCTCAAGCACGCGCTAAAATGAATTGGCATGAGCAAAAATTAATAGAAAAAAACTTGGAAGTACGTAAATATGAAAAAATGCGTGAAAATGATTACGAGAGATTTAAAGAGGATCAACTGCGTATTGAAGCAATTCAACTAGATGAGCTTTCGACACTTGCGTATTACAAGAGGGAAATCAGGTGATTTCGTGGCAAAAAGAACTAAAAAAATAATGGAACAGCAAGTGGAAGAAACAGAAGTGGAAAATAAATCACCCGGTTTTTTCAAAAAGTTTTTTTACTTGTTTTTAATCCCATTCATGTTCCTCATTGCAATTTTATTGATCATTTCATCAGTGACGGAATATAACGTGTTTAAAATGGCGGATGATGCCGTAAACAAAATACCATTTATTAACTCCGATGAAAAAGAGGGAGTAATAGAAAACAGCTCTTTAAATGAACAAAAAGTTGTGGAATTGCAAGCGGAAATTCAAGACAAGGAAGCACAAATTACACAGCTTCAATCACAAATCGAATCATCGGCAGCTGAAAAAGACGAGCTATTGGCCGAGCAGGAGCGATTGCTGTTTGAAATTGAAAAGCTAAAGCGCAATCAAGAAGAAACACAAAAAGAATTTAATGAAATTTTATCGACGTTTGAAAAAATGTCCGCTAAAACAGCGGCGCCAATATTAGTTCAAATGAGTGATACTGAAAGTCTGCGTATTATGTCGAGCATGAAGCCAGACACATTATCTGCAATCTTTGCGAAAATGTCCCCGGCAGATGCTGCTCGTTATACAGAGCTTTTATCGCAGCAATAAGCTAATTTGAAGGGAGGTGAAAAAATGAATATCGCAATGCTGCAAACAATATCGACAGCAAAGATGCCAAAGCAAGCAGGCCAATCAAATGCAGTCGGATCTTCAACACCGGACGCAAATGCTTTTGGCAGCGTGTTTCAATCAATCATGTCAACATCAAATCAGCCTGTTCAACGAAATGCACAGTCTGAACAGTCATTGGCTGAAGGGGTTACACAAATTTTGGAAAGTGACTCGCTGGAAAGCTTATTGGAACAATTAGGAATTGAGATGGATGAATCGGGGCTATTTGCTTTAATTGGAGAAGAGGGTACGCCGGTTGCAGTCGATGAATTATTAACACTTGGAAATTTAGCTGAGCTTGCAGGAATGACCGAAGAACAGCTTACTCAAATTATAGAGCAATTATTAGGCGATGCGATGCAGGACATTACCGATATTTGGTCGGTTATTGAACAAGCACCGCAAATTATAAGCGAAGTATTGGCGGCACTGCAAGGTACAAAGGAAAGCGACAATATTAATATTCAACCGGAAGAACTGCAGCAAGTTGTAAAGTTTTTAAAGCTGGCACAGTTAGCAGGAAGTAAAGTAGACACTGTATATGTGCAAGAGACTCAATTATCCCAACTAAAAGAAGCGTTATTGGCATTGGCTGATGAAGCGCGAAAAACAGTTGCGACAGAGCAAGTTACAACGAAAACATCTACTTTTCAGCAAGTTGTCCAACAAGTAGCACAGCAATCATCCCAACAAAATAATCAAAACCAGTCACAGCAAAATCAGCAGGCTCAGCAGACAACGGTAAAAGTCGAAACCGAAACACAATCAGCTGCTCATTTACAACAACAAGCTGCTCAAACAAAAACAGTCACGGTTACATTACCAGCAGAAAGACCTGCACAATCTGATGCATTGGCAAAAGAAATTCAAAACTTGATTAATCGCAGTCAAATTTCTGGACAGCAAGGTAATATGAAGTTATTTTTAAAGCTGTTCCCGGAAAACTTAGGGCAAATCCGTATTGAATTGGTGCAAAAAGATGGCGTACTTACAGCAAGATTACTGGCAACTACACCAATCGGAAAAGAATTGCTGGAAAATAATATTAACCAATTAAAGGCAGGATTCGTCGCGCAAAATATCCAAATGGATCGCATTGATGTTGCACAATCATTACAAGACGCAGACCGCAATACACGCGATCAAAGCTTCTTCAATAACTTCTTCCGCCAAGATGATGAAGAACGGGACAATAACGAAGACGATCAAGGTCAAGAAGATGAGGCAATATCGTTTAAAGACTTATTAAGCGAGGAGGTAGAGTAGATGACAAACCCAATTACAAATGATTATTATTTGCCGGCGAATAATCCAAATTTCAAAGTAACAGACAAACAGGACAATGGCGCGCTTGGGAAAGATGCATTTTTGAAAATTTTAATTACCCAGCTGCAAAACCAAGATCCGACAAGCCCGATGGATGATAAGGAATTCATTGCACAAATGGCGCAATTCTCTTCTTTGGAACAAATGCAAAACATGACTAAAGCGATGGAAAATTTGCTTGAATCGCAATATCAATCACAGTTGATGAGTTATTCAACATTTGTCGGAAAAGAAGTAAAATGGCATGAACTAACAGATAAAGTGGATGCAGACGGTAAGCCGATTTACAACGAAGGTTCAGGTGTCATTCAAGAGCTGCAATTCGTTAATGGGGAAGCGGTGTTTATACTAGCGGACGGCAAAAAAATTACACCGGGAAATATTTCATCGATTTTAGGTGGCAATCAATCGACACAACCGACAGTACCTGCAGGCAATCCATTGGCAGAAGCGAGCAAACTTATTGGTCAAAAAGTTCACTATACAAATGGCGATCAAGTAATTGAAGCTATCATTGAAGCGATTAAGACAAATAATGTCAACATTGAATATATTTTAAATGACGGAACCCGTTTAACGAAAGACCAGTTTACTGTTGTTGAAAATACAACTGAAACGAAGAATGATGAAGAGCAAGCAGCTGAGTCAGAAACCGTTACTGAATAAGAGGTGAGTTTGATGAATCGAGTCAATATACAACATATACCGTATCATCCGCCTATTCAGCCGACAGTCAAACAAAACTCGTCACAAATTACAAAACAGTCATTTATCGACCATTTGAAACAAGCGACAGTTGAACAGTTAAGAATAAGCAAGCATGCATCTGAACGGCTGAGCGACCGGAACATTTCGATTTCAGATAGAGAATGGCAGGAAATCACTGAAAAAGTATTTGAAGCAAAAGATAGAGGCGTTAAACAGCCGTTAGTCCTTTTAGAGCAGGCAGCATTAATTGTAAGCGCGAAAAATGCGACAGTGATTACGGCATTAGACCGTACAGAAGCAAAAAAGCAATTGTTTACAAATATTGATGGAACGATTGTTTTATAGGCTGGACCTTCTGAAGTAAGGAAGCCTAAAGCTGTTGAATGATAGAGACAGCTTAACTTAAAAATTTGATTTGAAAATTGAAGGGAGAACGACAACCGATGTTACGTTCAATGTATTCAGGTATTTCAGGCTTAAAAAACTTCCAAACAAAATTAGACGTGATTGGTAACAATATTGCTAACGTTAATACGTACGGGTTTAAAAAGGAACGTACGATTTTTAAGGATTTGATTTCACAATCTCAAGCCGGTGCTTCAGGCCCAACTGCCACACGCGGGGGTGTGAACGCGATTCAGGTAGGATTGGGATCGCAATTAGCAGCGATTGATACAGTGCATAGCCCAGGTTCGATGCAATCTACTGGTCGTACGTTAGACTTGGCGATTTCTGGTGATGGATTCTTTATGGTGGCAGATTCAGCTGCAGTTGCAGCACCGACTCCTGATGAGATGGAAGATTTAACGCAAAACCCTTTGCTGGATGATGGTTTCACTAATATTCAATATACGCGTGCAGGAAATATGTATATGGATAAAAACGGGTATTTGGTGAATGGTGATGGTAAGTATTTAGTAGGTATTGCAAACGAAACATTATATGCGGAAGTTGATCCAGATGCGGAGAGTTTGGCGGATGACGAACGGGCAGCTTTGGCGCAGGGGTCAGATAATCTGTATGTAGATGGTCAAATAACTCCTGCTACCGGCACGATGGGACCTATGCGTATTCCAACAAATGCACAATCGATGTCTATCTCACAAGATGGTTCTGTATATTATGTTGACGTTAATGGTAAGTTACAATTCGCTGGTCAAGCATTATTGGCAAAATTCCCGAATGCTTCAGGCTTGGAAAAAACTGGATCCAACTACTTCCAAATGTCAGCAAACTCGGGTGACCCATTAGTGCAAGTAGGAACTCAGGCAGGTATCGGTTCAGTGAACTCCAACTTCCTTGAAATGTCCAATGTCGACCTTTCAGAAGAATTCACGGAAATGATCGTTGCACAGCGCGGTTTCCAGGCGAACTCTCGTATCATCACTACTTCCGATGAAATTTTGCAAGAGCTAGTAAACTTGAAACGATAATCTAAATTAAATTAAATTAAATATATTCATTGCAAAGGAGGGTCGGGCCGGCTCTTCATTAGGTCCGGCCCCATTTCAATGATTGAAGTAACTCGCCTAAATGGCAAAGCATTTAGTTTGAACGCTTTATACATAGAAACAGTCGAAGCTTTTCCAGACACAACGATTACGCTGACGACTGGGCGTAAATTCATTGTTTTAGAAACTGAAGAACAGGTGCGACAAAAGGTAAATGCCTTTTATCAACATATACAAGTTTTATCAAACCCGCATCTAAGAGGTGAAGAAGATGAAGAACAATAAATTATTAACGATTATGCTCATTATATTAGTGACGATTACACTGATCGGTGTTATTGTAGTGGTGTTATTAACACAGCTCGACAAAGAAAAGCCGAGTGGTCCGACAATCGATGAGATCGTTGAGTCGTCAGTCGATATACCTGAGATTACGACAAATTTAGCGGATGGAAGCTTTGTTCGACTTTCATTAAAAATTCAGGCATCAGATAAAAAAGCTGGTGAAGAACTATTAAAACGTGACTTCCAAGTGAAAAACATCGTTATACAAGAACTTTCAGAAATGGAAGAGGAAGCTTTAAAAGGGAAACAAGGTAAAGTTACATTCCAAAATGCGATTAAATCTCAAGTAAATGAGTTGATGCAAGAAGGAGAAGTTACACAAGTGTACATTACTTCCTACGTACTTCAATAAGCGAACCGCAAACAATAGTAAATCTTGAAATGGAGGTGGGCAAATGGCAGGAGATATAATGTCGCAATCCGAGATTGATGCGCTTTTATCAGCAATTTCAACCGGAGAAATGTCGGCAGCAGACATGAAAAAAGAAGATGAAACACGTAAAGTGAAAGTATATGACTTTAAACGTGCGTTACGCTTCTCTAAAGATCAAATCCGAAGTTTGACCCGTATACATGAAAATTTTGCACGACTGTTAACAACCTTCTTCTCAGCACAGTTAAGAAGCTATGTACAAATAACGGTAGCATCTGTTGACCAAATTCCATTTGAAGAATTTGTCCGATCCATACCAAACATGACATTAATTAATGTGTTCGAGGTTCCGCCATTAGATGGCAATATTTTAATGGAGATTAACCCGAATATCGCTTATTCAATGTTAGATCGCATAATGGGCGGAACAGGTGCGAGCCATAGCAATGTAGACAATTTAACCGAAATTGAAACGAAAATCATGACAAACTTATTCGAACGTTCATTTGATAATTTGCGTGAGGCATGGGAGAATATTGCTGAAATTGATCCAATGCTTGTAGAACTGGAAGTAAACCCGCAGTTTTTACAAATGATTTCTCCGAATGAAACAGTGGTCGTTATTTCGTTAAATACGATAATTGGCGAAACGACAGGGATGATTAATATTTGTATCCCGCATGTTGTATTAGAGCCGATTGTTCCGAATTTATCTGTCCGTTATTGGATGCAGACAAATACGAAAGAGATTTCTCCAGAACAAACAAAAATGCTTGAAACACGTGTAAAACAAGCGAAATTGCCCGTCATTGCTGAACTGGGCACGACGGATATTACAATTGAGGATTTCTTAATGATGACGATAGGTGATGTCATTCCATTAAGTCAAAAAATTGAGAATCCACTTACATTAAAAGTCGGGAACTTGCCAAAGTTCACCGTGCAGCCAGGGAAATTAAATAAAAAAATGGCTGTCCAAATTATCGACCCTTTGAAAGGAGGAGACGAAGATGAGTGATGAAATGCTCTCCCAAGAAGAAATTGAGGCTCTATTAAGGGGCGAGACATTGGAGGATATTCCTGCCAATACAGAAAATATGCAAACTACACAAGAAGAAATTAAAGTCGAGGATCACTTGAGTCCGATAGAAATAGATGCGTTAGGTGAGGTTGGTAATATATCGTTTGGTAGTTCTGCTACCGCTTTATCTGCATTATTAGGGCAAAAAGTCGATATTACAACACCAAGCATCTCGATGATTAACCGCAATCGTTTAGAAGAGGAATTCCCGCATCCATATGTTGCGGTGCAAGTTGAATATACAATTGGATTATCGGGGATGAATCTACTCGTAATCAAACAATCGGATGCTGCGATTATAGCAGATTTAATGCTAGGCGGGGACGGTTTAAATCCGAAGCCCGAATTGAGCGAAATCCAATTAAGCGCCGTTCAGGAAGCGATGAATCAAATGATGGGTTCCGCTGCTACATCAATGTCAACAGTGTTTAATCAAAAGGTGGATATATCACCACCGACAATTGACTTAATGAATGTATCACAAAATGAAGGCACTGATAATATCCCGCCGGATGATTTATTAGTGAAAATTTCATTTAGATTGCGTATAGGGGAATTAATAGATTCTAATTTAATGCAATTACTACCTTTAAACTTTAGTAAAAAAATAGTAAAGTCATTAATGGGAGAAACTGATGAGCCAATTGCTGCAACAACGACAATTGAGCCGCCACCCGTTGCACAGCCAGCAGCACCTCAGCAACAACCGATGCAGCAGCAAGCTCAGCCAGCTGTTCAACAGCCAATGCAACAACCAATGTATGAGCAGCCGATGCAACAGCCGATGTATCAGCAACCGGTATATCAGCAGCCTGCTTATACACCGCCACCAGCAAATGTACAGCAAGCTCAATTTGCAAGCTTTGAATCTGCCAATATTTCACAGGCAGAAGCCCGAAACTTGAATATGCTGCTTGATATACCGCTGCAAGTAACAGTAGAGCTTGGACGTACGAAACGTTCAGTAAAAGAAATATTGGAACTTTCCAGTGGCTCAATTATTGAATTGGATAAGCTTGCCGGTGAGCCTGTTGATATTTTAGTGAACAGCCGCTTAATTGCAAAAGGCGAAGTAGTAGTAATTGATGAGAACTTCGGTGTTCGAATCACAGATATTTTAAGTCAAGCTGATCGCTTGAACAATTTAAGATAGTTTTTTAATTGGAGGAATCAGAATATGTCTAAAAAGATTTTAATTGTTGACGATGCAGCATTCATGCGCATGATGATTAAGGACATTTTAACGAAAAATGGCTATGAAGTAGTGGGAGAGGCAGCTGACGGTTTACAAGCTGTTGAAAAGTACAATGAGCTACGTCCGGATTTAGTAACAATGGATATTACAATGCCTGAAATGGACGGCATTGCTGCATTAAAGGCAATTAAAGGCACTGATCCGAGCGCTGTCGTCATTATGTGTTCGGCAATGGGACAACAAGCGATGGTAATTGATGCGATTCAGGCTGGCGCAAAAGATTTTATTGTGAAACCTTTCCAAGCAGATCGAGTAATTGAAGCAATTCAAAAAGCATTAGGTTGATTTTATGAAAGCAAATAAATCATTTCGATTTTGGCTAGCTGTTGGGATAGTATGGATGACGGCATTATTCGCACCAATATCAAATGGAACTTTTGCGATGGTAAGTAACGTATACGAGAACTGTAATGAAAATCCTGAATTATGTTCAGAAGAAAATATTTCAGAAGACAATACTCCAGATGCCGGCACAGAATCTACTGAATCGGCATCTGTTAGTATCGGGTTCTGGGATTACATAAAAGTTTTAATAGCACTTGTCTTCGTACTAGGGCTATTATTGTTTATTTTGAAGTATTTAAACAAGCGTAACTTAAACTATCAACAAAATGCCGTTATCAAAAATATCGGCGGGTTGTCTGTAGGACAGCAAAAGTCTGTGCAATTACTGTTAATTGGTAAAAGTGTGTATGTAGTAGGGGTGGGCGAAAACATCCAGCTTCTGAAAGAAATTGATTCAGATGAAGAAATCGAACAATTGCTCAGTCAAGTGGAAAGTAATCAAAAAGTAGTAAGTGCAACACCGTATATTGCGGAATTATTTAAGAAGTTTTCAAAAAGAAGTCAGCCCGGGGATATTTCTGATAGCCCGAAATTTAATGATATGTTCAATGAGAAAATAGGGAAAATTAAGCAACAACGAAGTGATGAATTAGAGCGTTGGAAAGAACAGGAGCGTGATGAGCGATGAATGATCTTCTTTCCGTTTTTTCTGAAAGTGATCCAGGAAATATATCCACATCGGTGACGCTGTTATTCCTGTTGACGGTTCTATCTTTAGCACCCAGTATTTTAATATTAATGACATCGTTTGCCCGTATTGTCATCGTATTATCGTTTACAAGGACAGCGCTTGCCACGAACCAAATGCCACCGAACCAAGTCATTATCGGATTAGCATTATTTTTAACATTTTTTATTATGGCACCGACATTTCAACAAGTAAATGAGCAGGCATTGCAGCCGCTATTTGATGAAGAAATCAATCTAGAGGAAGCATATGAGCGGGCGACGATACCATTTAAACAATTTATGGCACAGCATACAAGGCAAAAAGATTTAGAGCTATTTATAGAGTATAACGAAGCCGAGTATCCGGATTCTATAGAAGAAATTCCGATGACTCTATTAGTGCCCGCATTTGCTTTAAGTGAAATTAAAACAGCTTTCCAAATGGGTTTTATGATATTCATTCCGTTTTTAGTAATTGATATGGTCGTCGCAAGTACGCTCATGTCGATGGGGATGATGATGCTGCCTCCAGTAATGATTTCACTTCCATTTAAAATTTTGTTGTTTGTACTCGTTGATGGTTGGTATTTAGTTATGAAATCTTTACTTCAAAGTTTTTAGGGGATGATACATAGTGACACAGGAAATGGTCATTGCAGTTGCAGAAAATGCAGTTTTCACCGTATTGATAGTCTCGGGTCCTTTACTATTAATCGCGTTGTCTACCGGTTTAATCGTTAGTATATTTCAAGCTACGACTTCCATTCAAGAGCAAACGTTGGCTTTCGTGCCAAAAATCGTGGCGGTGTTAGTGGCGCTAGTTTTTTTTGGACCGTTTATGATTTCGAGAATGACAGATTATTTTCATGGCATTTTAAATAATTTAGTCCGGTATATTGGGTGAGAAAATGACGGAATTATTACCGAATCTATCGATATTGCTATTAATTTTAGTGCGTGTTTCTGCATTTTTCGTATCCGTCCCTTTATTTTCCTATCGTACAATTCCGCCACAAGTGCGTATTACGTTAGCAGTTATTTTAGCGTGGATGATGTACTATACGTTTAATATCGAGCCGTTTGAAATTAATGGTTTATACATATTACTCGTTTTAAAAGAGGCGATTATCGGGCTTATGCTAGGATTGGCCGCGATGATAATCTTGTCTGCTGTCCAAATTGCAGGCGGTTTTATTGATTTCCAAATGGGCTTCGCGATGGCGAACATTATTGACCCGCAAACAGGTGCCCAATCCCCTTTAATGGGGCAATTTTTAAACTTTTTAACATTGCTTATATTGTTGGCGATAAATGGTCACCATCTCATTTTGGACGGGATATTTTACAGTTATCAATTTATGCCGATGGATCAATTTTTCCCGAATTTCGGTGAAGAAGGAACCGCAATGTTTATTATGAAAATGTTTGTTTCTGTTTTTGCCATAGCATTTCAAATGTCAGCTCCAATAGTTGCAACACTATTTTTAGTAACATTAGCGTTAGGAATTACGGGGAAAACGGTGCCGCAAATGAATATTTTCGTAATCGGTTTCCCTATAAAAATCGCGGTAGGGTTTCTTGTACTAATCGTGACAATGGGTGTATTAGTTGGAGTTATGAAGGAACTGATTGAATTTATGATTGTTTCTTTGCGTGACTTAATGGTTATTTTAGGTGGTGGCTAGCATGGAGATGAAGCTTTTAATACACGTAGATCTTCAGTTTTTTGCAGGTGAAAAAACGGAAAAGGCAACACCAAAAAAGCGTCAGGATGCACGTAAAAAGGGACAAGTATTAAAAAGTCAAGACGTAACTGCTGCCGTATTATTATTATTGTCATTTTTCTTTTTACTTTTTTTTGCGCCATTTATGTATGACGGAGTAAAAGGATTTTTATTGCAAGCGCTTGAGCGCAATATTTTAATCGAAACGTTGAATGCTGAAACGATTATGGATATGTATGTCGAGTCCATTAAAGAAATGGCGATGATTGTTTTACCGATTATGGTTGTCGCAATGATTGCAGGTATTGGAGCTAACTTTTTTCAATTTGGCTTACTGTTTACAACAGAAACATTAAAATTCGATTTAAAGAAGATGGACCCGATTAAAGGGGTAAAAAAAATAATCTCTGTTCGGGCGATCGTTAATTTAATTAAGTCTTTATTAAAAGTTACATTAATTGGAACGGTAACGACCGTCGTTATTATTATTTACTTAGAAGATGTATTATCGCTCGCTTTACATAGCCCGGCACAAATATTGTCGACAGTTGCTTACCTGTCTGCCATTATGGGGATTGCGGCTTCCATTATGCTCATATTTATCGCATTGCTGGATTATATTTATGAACGTTTTGAATATGAAAAACAATTGAAAATGTCTAAACAAGATATTAAAGACGAGCATAAAAATTCGGAAGGGGACCCTTTGATCAAATCCAAAATCAAACAACGTCAACGCGAAATGGCAATGCGCAGGATGATGCAGGAAGTACCTGCCGCCGATGTTGTCATTACAAACCCGACACACTATGCAATTGCTTTAAAATATGATGAAGATGAAATGGATGCTCCGAGAGTTGTCGCTAAAGGGACAGATTTCGTAGCCCAAAAAATAAAAATGATTGCAAAAGAACATGATGTTATTATGGTTGAGAATCGACCGCTTGCTCGTGCGATGTATGATCAAGTTGAAATCGGGCAGGCAGTGCCAGAGGAATTTTTCAAAGCTGTAGCCGAAGTTCTTGCATATGTATACCGTATTAAACGCAAAATTTAACGTAGATATTCAGGAGGGACAACAATGCAAATACGCGATTTAGGGGTTTTAGCTGCAGTTATTATGGTTGTAGCGATGCTCATTATCCCTCTTCCACATTGGCTGCTTAGCTTTTTAATTATTGTTAATATTACACTTGCATTACTAGTGCTATTAACTTCTATGAATATGAAAGAAGCTCTCGATTTCTCGATTTTCCCTACGGTTATTCTATTATTGACATTGTTCCGTCTAGCATTGTCCGTATCGACTACACGTGCCATCTTAGCGGAAGGCGATGCAGGCAAAGTTGTCGAGACATTCGGTAATTTCGTAACTGGCGGTAATATTTTAGTCGGTTTAGTTATATTCCTATTGCTTGTTATTATCCAATTCATCGTAATTACAAAAGGTTCTGAACGAGTTGCAGAAGTTGCTGCGCGTTTTACATTGGATGCGATGCCTGGGAAGCAAATGAGTATTGATGCCGATTTAAACGCCGGGATTATTTCAGAGAAGGAAGCACGCGAACGTCGTGAAAAAGTATCGGGAGAAGCCGACTTTTACGGTGCGATGGATGGTGCGACGAAATTTGTAAAAGGGGATGCGATTGCCTCTATCATCATGGTCGGGATAAATTTACTGTTCGGGATGATTATTGGTATGGTACAGATGGAGCTAAGCTTTGGTGAAGCCGCATCGAAATATTCCATGCTGACAGTCGGTGATGGGCTCGTATCTCAAATCCCTGCATTATTAATTTCCACTGCAACAGGGATTGTCGTAACCCGTGCTGCATCAAAAGGAAATCTTGGTTCAGATATTACAGCACAATTATTTGCACAATCGAAGCTATTATATGTTGCGGCAGGCACGATTTTCCTGCTTGGATTGTTTACGCCGATCCCGGATTGGATTACGGTTCCGGTAGCTGCCGTTTTAGCGATTGGTGCATTCCTGATGGATCGTAAAAAGGATGAAACACCGGAAGAGATTATGGAATTTGAGGAAGAAGTGGCAACAGATACGATGAAAAGCCCTGAAAATGTCATTAACTTATTGAACGTGGATCCGATCGAGTTTGAATTTGGCTATGGGCTTATTCCATTGGTAGATGCTGCACAAGGCGGGGATTTACTGGACCGTGTTGTCATGATCCGTCGTCAGCTTGCATTGGAGCTGGGGATTGTTATTCCGATTGTTCGTATCCGGGATAATATTCAGCTTCAACCGAATGAATACAGAATTAAAATAA
The DNA here is from genome assembly GCF_051967575.1 of Solibacillus silvestris. NCBI lineage: Bacteria > Bacillati > Bacillota > Bacilli > Caryophanales > Caryophanaceae > Solibacillus > Solibacillus silvestris. Next base: position 33,133 of record NZ_JBQCJW010000017.1, on the reverse strand, counting down.
AAGGTAATGAAATGGCGCGCGGCGAATTATTGTTAGATCATTATTTAGCAATGAGCCCTGGAGATGATGATTCAATTGATGGCATCGATACTATCGAACCATCATTTGGTTTACCTGCAAAGTGGATTACGGAAGCGGTAAAAGAGGATGCGGAAATGTATGGCTATACAGTGGTGGACCCGCCAAGTGTTGTTTCAACGCATTTGACGGAAATCATTCGCGCCAATGCGCACGATTTGCTCGGCCGTCAAGAAACGAAGCAATTAATCGACCACTTAAGGGAAACACATGCGATTTTAGTGGACGATTTAATTCCGACTCCGCTTTCGATTGGGGAAGTGCAAAAAGTGTTGGCCAAGTTATTACGCGAAAATGTATCAGTCCGAAATTTACCGATCATATTCGAAACACTGGCGGATTATGCCAAGCTTACGAGTGATACGGACATTTTAACAGAGTATGTGAGACAAGCATTAGCGAGACAAATTACCGCTCAGTTCGTTGGTGGCCAGCAAGCATTGAAAGTCATCACTGTATCTGCAAGAGTGGAAAAGTTAGTAGCCGACAGTATTCAGCAAACAGACCACGGCAACTATTTGGCGATGGATCCTCAGGAATCGCAATTTGTTTTGGAAGCAATCGCAAAAGAAGTTGAGCGTGTTTCTTATATGGAACAATCGCCTATTATTTTATGCTCACCTGGTGTGAGAATGTATTTAAGACAATTGACAGAGCGTTATTTCCCGCAAGTGCCGATTCTTTCATATAACGAGCTTGATGCAGCTGTGGAAATTCAAAGCGTAGGGGTGGTGAATGTTGAATGAAGATGAAAAAATATAATGCACCATCCATTGCTGAGGCGATGAAGCAAATACGTGCAGATTTAGGCGAGGATGCTGTAATTTTAAATTCGAAAGTCGTCGTTACTAAAAAGTTTTTCGGGCTGGTAAAAAATAAAAGCTATGAAGTAGTGGCTGGTTATGACCGAGTGGAGAAAAAGTCGGCCTTATCATCTTTACGAGACATTCCGTCATTCCCGATTTCATTTCCTGATGAAGCAAAGACTGAAATTAATCAGCCTATTCCCTCACCTGTGGAGCAACCTAAGAAAGCTCCGCAGGGGGATGCTTCCTTATTGCCTGAAAACCTGGTGAAGGAAATTGCTGATTTAAAATCTATGATGCAATCTATGCAACGTATGTCGACACAATCCCAATATCCTGATGAACTCTTACCATTTGTCGATTTTTTAAAACAGCAGGAACTAGGAGAGGAGCTTATCACAGCAATTAGTGATGAGCTTTTTATGCATTATAATCGAAATGGCAAGCATATTACTTGGAATGAAATGCAGGAAGGTGCGAAAGATTATTTAAGAAAAGAGCTATATGATCTTCCAATTAGCGGTCTATCATATGAAAAAAAATATATTAATGTTTTAGGTCCTACAGGAGTCGGAAAAACGACAACAATCGCAAAGATGGCGGCCCGCTCTGTATTGGAGAAGAAAAAGAAAATCGGTTTTATTACAACAGATACATATCGTATCGCAGCAATTGAACAATTGAAAACTTATGCTGCATTGCTCCAGGCGCCTGTCGAAGTCGTTTATAATGCAACAGACTATGCAGAGGCGATAAAAAAATTAGCGCATTTAGATTTAATTTTCATTGATACTGCCGGAAGAAATTATAAAGAAGCTAAATATGTGGACGATTTAAAATCATTAATACGATTTGGCGAACAAGTAGAATCGTATTTAGTATTATCCTTAACGGCTAAGCAAAAAGACTTAGAATCAATAATTGAACAATTTAAGGACTTGCAAATCGAAAAATTCATCTTTACGAAGCTTGATGAGACAAATTCTATTGGCACTATGTTTAATTTAATGATTAAATATAATAAAGGCCTAGCTTACTATACAAATGGTCAAGAAGTACCGGAAGATATAGAGCAGCCAAGTAGTGATAGCCTACTAGAGCTTTTTTTCAAGGAGAATATAGATGAAGGATCAAGCTGAAAAACTGCGTCAAAAAATGCTTGGAAGCGAAACGGAGACAGGAAGATCAATAGCGGTTGTAAGCGGAAAAGGTGGAGTTGGCAAAAGTAATTTTACGACAAACTTCGCAGCGCTATTGGCTAAAACAGGGAAAAAAGTAGTTATTTTAGATATGGATATCGGTATGGGAAATGTCCATATTCTAGTAGGGAAGTCCGCGAAATATAGTTTGAAAGATTATTTGGACGGTCATTTGGTGATAGAAGATGTTATGTTCGAAATGCAAGAAGGTGTGAGCTATATTTCCGGCGGCTCTGGCATGTCATCGTTAATGGATTGGTCTCCAGTTGTATTCGGCCGTTTAATCGAAGCATTTGATACACTCCAAAAAACCTATGACTTTGTATTATTTGACATGGGGGCCGGGGTTGTCGATTGGTCGCTCGATTTATTGACATCAATCGATGAAATTATCGTCATTTCCACAGCGGAGCCGACTTCTATTATGGATGCATACTCAATGATGAAGTTTATCCATTTAAAAGATTCAACGAAAAAGTTTTATTTACTATGTAATCGCGCGTTTACCGTTGAAGAAGGTCAAGATACGACGAAACGTCTAAAAACAGTGATGGAGAGGTTTTTGGAAAAAGAAGTGCATGTTCTTGGCTCCCTTCCAGAAGACCCTGTAGTTCGCCAAGCAGTGCGCCAACAATCATTGTTCACAACACTATATCCGGATGCACCTGTCTCAAAGACTATGGGCAAGCTTGTTCAACAATTTTTGACAGAGCAGAAGAAAATGGAAGAAGTGCACGCAACGACACAATCTAATAAGTTTTTAACAAAATTAAAAAGCATCTTTTCGAAAGGTCGTGAGTAGGTGGGCAACTTAAAGAAAAGTAAGTTATTAGTTGTTGATGATTCTGCCTTTATGCGGAAGTTAATAAGCGATTTTTTTACTGACCATTTGCAAATTGAAGTGGTAGGATCTGCGCGCAATGGAAAGGACGCAATAAAAAAAATCGGGCAGCTTAAACCGGATGTCGTCACGATGGATGTTGAAATGCCGGAAATGAATGGGTTAGAAGCTTTGAAAGAGATTATGCAAAAATATCCGGTGCCAGTTGTAATGCTTTCTAGTACGACACAGCGCGGAACGGAAAACACGCTAATGGCAATGGAATATGGAGCGATTGACTTTGTTGCAAAACCAAGTGGTACGATTTCATTGGATTTACATAAAATTCAAGATGAACTAGTTCGTAAAGTTGAAGAAGCTTCTAAAATTTCAATAGCAAAATTAAAAAAGCCTATTCATAAATCATTAGCAATTAATCAGCCTATCAGTAAGCCCAAAAATACCGAAGAATCAAATTTTAATAGAGCGGCAAAACAGATAGCGTCCTTTGATACTACAGGTAAAAAGACGGAATGGAGCAAAACTTCCAAGAAGATTATTTTAATTGGTACTTCTACTGGTGGCCCTAGAGCTTTACAAGAAGTTATTACGAAAATTCCTGCGAATATTGATGCGCCGATATTAATCGTACAGCATATGCCTGCCGGTTTTACAAAATCGTTGGCGAAAAGACTCGATCAATTAAGTGAAATCCATGTAAAAGAAGCAGAACAGGGCGATATATTACAAAAAGGGACAGCCTATATTGCACCTGGCGGGTTTCATCTTAAGCTGAGAAAAGTAGGGGCAACTTTTGCTGTGATGCTCGATCAGAACGAGCCGCCGCGGTCGGGCCATCGTCCATCGGTGGATGTCATGTTTGAAGACGTAAGTCAATATTCGGAGTTCGATAAAATTGCCGTTATTATGACGGGAATGGGTTATGACGGTTCAAAAGGATTAGTTTCACTAAAGAAAACGGGAAATGTAATTGCTATTGCTGAGTCAGCGGAAACGTGTATCGTTTATGGGATGCCAAAAGCTGCCGTGGAAACGCAGCTTGTAGATGAAGTGGCAGATGTTGATGATATTGCACAAACAATTATGAAATATATGCCTTAAAAAGGGGTGCCTTCTAAATGGAAGTAAATCAATATTTGGAAATGTTCATTGAAGAAAGTAAAGAACATTTGCAATCATGTAGTGAACATTTATTGGAATTAGAGAAAAATCCGGAAGATTTAACGATTGTCGGGGAAATCTTCCGTTCGGCGCATACGTTGAAAGGTATGGCTGCAACGATGGGCTTTGAAGATTTAGCTGATTTAACACATAAAATGGAAAATATTTTAGATGCAATCCGCAATGACAAAATTAAAGTTACTGCCGAGATTTTAGACGTAGTGTTTGAATCTGTCGACCATTTAGAAGAGATGGTATATGACATTGCAGATGGTGGAGATGGAAAGCGCGATGTCCAAGCAACAGTTGAAAAATTAAAGCGTATTGAAGCTGGGGAATCTGCTGTTGCTGCGGTTTCGGAAGTGTCTACACAGGAAGAAGTTGCAGCTACGACTACGGCACCTGTACTTGAACAGCCTACCCTTTCAGCAGCAGAATTAAAACTATCATATGATGACTTTGAGAAGACAGTTATTTTACAGTCGGCGGAGCAAGATTTTAATGCCTATGAAATTACGATAACTTTACGGGAAGATTGTTTATTAAAAGCAGCTCGCGTATTTATGGTATTTGAAATTCTGGAGAAAAATGGGGATGTTATTAAATCATCACCAACTGTCGACAAATTAGAAGAAGAGCAATTTGATAGTGAATTCCATGTTGCTTTCATTTCGAAGGAGCCAGCGGAAGATTTACAAAAAATGCTTATGAAAGTTTCGGAAGTCGACATTGTAATTGTAAATGAAATTAATCAAGATGTATTCATTACTAAAACGACGGCAATTGAAATGCCTGTCCAAGAAGAAGCAGCCCTTACGTCGGCAGGCAATGCTGAAGTGCCGGCTGAACAGCAAAAAACACCGTCGAACGGCAATGGCAAATCTTCAAGTCATGCAACGAGTAAAACAATTCGTGTGAACATCGAGCGACTTGATATTTTAATGAATTTATTCGAAGAGCTTGCGATTGATCGCGGTCGATTATTATCGATTGCTTCCGATGTCAATCATGGTGAATTGAATGAGACAGTGGAACGTATGAGCCGGACGATGGGCGATTTACAAAATATCGTTTTAACGATGCGCATGGTACCAGTGGAAACAGTATTTAACCGATTCCCGAAAATGGTTCGCCAATTGTCGCGCGATTTAAATAAAAAAATTGAACTTAATATTATTGGTGCTGAAACAGAGCTTGATCGTACAGTGATCGATGAAATCGGAGATCCGCTCGTGCATTTGATCCGCAACTCCGTCGACCACGGAATTGAAAGTCCTGAAGTACGTCGTGCAAAAGGAAAGCCAGAAGAAGGAACAGTTGAACTTCGCGCTTACCATAGCGGCAACTATGTATTTATCGAAATTGAAGATGATGGAGCAGGCATTAACCGGGACAGAGTATTGGCAAAAGCCATTTCTAAAGGCGTAGTGACGCACGAACAATCACTGACGATGACAGATAAGCAAATTAATGAGCTTATTTTAGCATCGGGCTTTTCAACGGCTGATGTGATTTCCGATGTATCTGGTCGAGGTGTAGGCTTGGACGTTGTTAAGACGACGATTGAATCATTAGGTGGCAATATTTCCATCGAATCGACACAAAATGTAGGTTCGGTATTCTCCATTCAGTTACCGTTAACATTATCGATTATTTCCGTTATGTTAGTGGAAATTGAAAGTGAAATTTACGCAATTCCATTATCGTCTATTATTGAAACATCCATTATCCGCAATTCAGATATTTTAAATGCACATAATCAAAAAGTAATTGATTTCCGCGGCAAAGTTGTACCGCTTGTATTCCTTGAAGAGATTTTCGAAGTGCCACGCCAAGAGCAAAATGATGATGGCTTCCATTCAGTGGTAATTGTTCGCAAAGGTGATAAATTAGCGGGTCTAGTAGTAGATTCATTCATCGGACAACAAGAAATTGTATTAAAATCATTAGGTAATTATTTAACAAATATTTTTGCTATTTCAGGTGCAACTATTTTAGGCAACGGTAAAGTGGCGTTAATTGTAGATTGTAACGCCCTGATGAAGTAAAAAGGATAAGAGGTGTGAAGGATGACGAATGCAATAGAGCAAAAAAACTTAAAAGTAATTGTATTCCAATTAGCTGATAAAGAATATGCAATCCCTGTTTCGCACGTAAAGGGAATCGAAAAATTAATGCACATTACACGTGTGCCTAAAACTGAACGCTATGTAAAAGGTGTCATTAATCTTCGAGGCGTTGTAACACCTGTAATTGATTTACGTGAACGTTTTGAATTGCCGGTTTCAGGAAATGAAGAAACCACTCGAATTATTATTATTGCGCTTGAAACGATGGAAGTCGGTTTTATCGTAGATTCGGCAAATGATGTATTGGATATTGATGCATTTTCGATTGAACAGCAACCTGAAGTCGTTGGCTCTTTAGAAGAAGAGTTTATCGCAGGTGTCGCAAAATTAGATAATCGTTTATTAATTTTACTTCACTTGGATAAAGTATTAAACCCAGATGAGAAATGAATAATTTTCGGGGTGAGCCTGTCTTGCCTCGGATCTATTAAAGTAGGGATCATAAATGAACTTTAGTGAAAAAATCACTTTGCTCCATTTGGACGTATTAAAGGAAATTGGAAATATCGGTGCTGCGCATGCTGCTACGGCATTATCAAGTTTATTGCAAAAGAAAATCGATATGCGTGTGCCGGATGTGAAAATGGTTTCCTTTAATGAAATGATGGAGCTGGCTGGTGGGTCTGAGAATGTTGTCGTTGGCATTTATCTGCGGATTGAAGGCGATGCGGAAGGAAGCATGTTTTTCATCTTGCCAATTGAGCAAGCGAATCGTTTTATTCGCCGATTGATTCAAGATGAATCATTTGACTTTAAAACGCCGCCATATTCGGAGTTAGGCTTGTCGGCTATGCAGGAAATGGGCAATATTTTGTCAGGTTCCTATTTATCCGCTTTATCCGATTTTACAGGACTTAAAATATATCCAACCGTACCAGGGTTAAGTATTGATATGTTCGGTGCCATCATTAGTATCGGCCTTATCGAATTATCACAAATAAGCGATACCGTAATCGTAATTAATACATCCATTTATGAAGAAGCGATTTCTGATGATGAAGCAGTAAAGGGGCATTTCTTCCTGTTACCTGAACCAGAATCATTTGAAACTATTTTTAAAGCATTAGGAGTGCCCACTACATGATTGTTACCAATTCAAGCGAAGTGATTAAAGTAGGTATTGCACAAATGGATATAGTAAAAGTTCCTAAAACGATTCGTACTTCAGGCTTAGGCTCTTGTGTTGGTGTCGTTATTTATGACGAATCCAAAAAAATTGCTGGAATGGTGCATGTCATGTTACCAGATTCTAGTTTAGGTCGTACAGAAACAATAAATGCTGCAAAATTCGCAGATACAGGCATTCTTGCTTTAGTTGATATGTTGAAGCATGAAGGGGCTCAAAGCTTTAAACTAAAAGCGAAAATTGCCGGTGGCGCACAGATGTTCCAATTTACATCAGATAAAGATTCGATGCGTATCGGCCCAAGGAATGTGGAAGCGGTAAAAGTTCAATTAAAAAAGATGAACATCCCGATTATAGCGGAAGATACAGGTGGAAACAGCGGTCGTACCATTGAATTTAATCCTGAAACAAACAAACTCAACATACGCACAGTAAATAAAGGAGTGAGTGAAATTTGATGTTTGGTTCACTATTTTATAATTTTTGGGCAGCATTGCTTTCATTCGCTGTTTATTTTATTTTGGCAATACAAAACCCATATGCAATGCCGCTGCGAACAATTGGCGCATCTTTTGTTGTAGCGATAATTGCATTTGGTGCCATGTTTATCGTTCGTTATTTCCTTGGCTATATTTTCTATACACCAGAAGCGCTCGTTTTTTCGGAAACGGAAAATGAAAATTCGGGTACAGTGATGGAAGATGACAATAACCAGCAATTCATTCCGATTAGCGATCGCACTACAACGGAATTTGAAGAGGAAAACACGGAAGATATCGCACAAGTTGTTCGCACGATGCTGCATGGTGATGAGGCGCTTTCCCAATAAAAGAGTCGTACATTCGGCTCTTTTTTTATTTGATTTGAATTATGGAAATGTTGTGTCTCATCCTTCAGTCACATGTTTATTTTTAGGCTTTTTGGTATAATAAATAATAATAAGCTTATTTTAGGAAAGGGGTGGGTACGAGTGACTGAACAAGGACATGGAGACGAACAATCGCTATGGATTCGCTGGACAAAAAACCGTGATCCAGAAGCAGGCGATTTACTAATTAAAAAATTTAAGCCACTTGTATCGTATCATGTACAGCGAATTGCCGTTGGACTTCCAAAAAACGTTTCGCGAGATGATTTAGTCAGTCTCGGGATGATGGGGCTATTTGATGCGCTTAATAAATTTGATATAAACCGAGATTTGAAATTTGATACGTATGCATCGTTTCGTGTGCGCGGAGCTATCATTGATGGACTGCGTAAAGAAGACTGGCTCCCAAGATCTGCCCGGGAAAAGGCTAAAAAGCTGGAAACTCAAATCGAATTGCTTGAGCAAAAATTAATGCGCCATGCGACACCTGAAGAAGTCGCTTCACATATGGATTTACCTGTCGAAGAAGTTTACCAGACATTTCAGGAACATTTTTTCTCGAATGTATTATCGATTAATGAGCAGCTCGACCAAGAAGAAGGTGAAGGCAAATCATTTGTCATTCGGGACGACCATACAAAAACACCTGAACAGCAAACAGTCCATCTAGAGCTGCTAGGCGATTTAGCAAACAATATTAAAAAACTAAATGAAAAAGAACAGCTTGTCATAAGTTTGTTTTACTCGGAAGAAATGACGTTAACAGAAATTGGCGAAATGCTTGAGCTGTCCACTTCACGAATTTCGCAAATCCACTCTAAAGCATTGTTTAAATTACGTAAATTATTATCTTCAGAAATGATTAATACGTAAGGAGGCGTTAATATGAGTCTAAAGGGCATTGAGCTGCAAATCGCAATCCCAAAAACATTCGATGCAGGAAAAATGGCAGATCAGCATCAACAAAACAATATTCTCCAGCAAATGCATGCAAATGAAGCATTAAAAAAAGAAATTGAACGTAAGCAATTTTCAGTGAACGAATCAGATGAAATGGATGCAGTCAATGAGGAGGCAGACGATGACCAATCTCAAAATGGTCAATCGTCCATGCAAAACAAGAAAAAAAAGCAACAGCTGGAACAAAAAGCACAACATCCTTTTAAAGGCAATCTTTTTGATTTTAGCGGCTAGGAGAAGTCATAATGACAGCACTAATAATTACCCTCTTTCTCATCCAATTAATTACGATTTTCGTCATTGTTCTTTTATACAGTAAGCTTTCCAAATTTCAAGATCTGGAAAAGCGCCAAAATGAATTAGTGAATGAGATGGACAATGCCATTAGCGTATATTTAATGGAAATGAAAGAAGAAAATGATCGCTTAATAAATGAGCTGAAAAAGCCAGCTGTTTCTTCCGCAGGAGCTATGGATGCGCCAATCCGGCCAATGGCACATAGGCCGGTAAACGAACAGGTCGAAAAGGCGCAAAAACAGCAAGTTCCCGAAAGAAAAGCGGAACATGCACGGGATCCGGAAATGGAACAGAGGAAATTTGTCCCGGTAAAGCAAGCGGCAAACGCCTATAAAAAGCAAAAAACAGATCATGTGGAGGAAGTGGAGGAAACCGCTTTATTGGAAGCGGAGCTATTCACGAAAGCCGACCCTCAGCCAGCGGAAAAATTGTCATTCGAACAGCAAGTAATCGAGCATTACCGCAACGGAAAAACGATAGAGGAAATTGCAAAAATGATGCAGCGCGGGAAAACCGAGATAGAGCTGCTCGTAAAGTTTCACACGTAAAGTAGTTGCACTTGAAAGTCTAGTGTGATATAGTTACAAGCGGTGTTAACAATACACACGTATTTTGATGTAGTAAGTGGTGCTCGTAAGTCTACGGGTAGCTTGTTGCAGATGAAAAATACGGAGGAAAAAAACCAAACATATTAGGAGGAAACACTCATGTCAGTAATTTCAATGAAACAATTACTAGAAGCTGGTGTACATTTCGGTCACCAAACTCGCCGTTGGAACCCAAAAATGAAGAAATATATCTTTGTAGAGCGTAACGGCATTTACATTATCGATTTACAAAAAACGGTTAAAAAATTAGAAGAAGCATACGATTTTATGCGTCAAGTTGGTCAAGACGGTGGTAAAGTTTTATTCGTAGGTACGAAAAAACAAGCACAAGAAGCGATCAAAGAAGAAGCTGAACGTTCAGGTAACTACTACATCAACCAACGTTGGTTAGGTGGTACTTTAACAAACTTCGGTACGATTCAAAAACGTGTAAAACGTATGAAAGATATCGAAAAAATGGAAGAAGATGGCACTTTTGCTGTACTTCCTAAAAAAGAAGTAATCCAACTTAAAAAAGAGCACGAGCGCTTAGTTAAATTCTTAGGCGGTATCCGTGATATGAAAGCTATTCCGGACGTAATGTTCGTTGTAGACCCTCGTAAAGAGCGTATCGCAGTTGCAGAAGCAATCAAATTAAACATCCCTCTAGTTGGTATCGTAGACACTAACTGTGATCCAGATGAAATCGATTACGTAATCCCTGCAAACGACGATGCTATCCGCGCGGTTAAATTATTAACTGCTAAAATGGCTGACGCTTTATTAGAAGCTAAACAAGGTGAAGAAGAAGCTCCAGAAGTAGAAGAAGCTACAGCTGAGTAATTCACTGTTAGAAAAGGTGATAAGTGGATGAACCCCTTATCACCTTTTTTTGAGAAATGAATTTGAAAATGCGTGAATCGTTGAAAAATCGCGATTTATCGCTTAAAGTATGAAATAGTGTAAATAAATTTTTCATTATATTTAGGAGGAAACTCAACATGGCAAACATTACTGCACAATTAGTAAAAGAATTACGCGAAAAAACAGGCGCAGGTATGATGGACTGTAAAAAAGCTTTAGTAGAAACTAACGGAGATATCGATGCTGCAATCGATTTCCTGCGTGAAAAAGGTTTAGCTGCTGCAGGCAAAAAAGCTGACCGTATCGCTGCTGAAGGTACAACTTACATTTTAGAAAAAGGTAATGAAGCAATTTTAATTGAAGTTAATGCTGAAACAGACTTCGTTGCGAAAAATGACAAATTCCAAATTTTAGTTTCTTCTTTAGCTGAGCAATTATTAGCTGCTAAACCAGAATCAGTGGAAGCTGCTTTAGAGTTAGAAAAAGACGGTGTGAAAATTGCTGATCAAATTTCTACAGCTACAGCTACAATCGGTGAAAAAATCTCTTTACGCCGTTTCGAAATCAAAACAAAATCAGATGCAGATGCATTCGGTTCATACCTGCACATGGGCGGACGTATTGGTGTATTAGTAGTTCTTGAAGGCTCTACAGATGCAGCTGCTGCAAAAGATATCGCTATGCATATTGCTGCAATCAACCCAACTTACATTTCTCGTGACGAAGTTTCTGCTGACGAAGTTGAACGTGAGCGCAAAGTATTAACAGAGCAAGCGTTAAACGAAGGTAAACCAGAAAACATCGTAGCGAAAATGGTAGAAGGTCGTCTTGGTAAATATTTCGAAGACGTATGCTTATTAGACCAAGCTTTCGTTAAAAACTCAGATCAAAAAGTACGCGACTTCGTAAACTCATTAGGTGCTACTGTAACAAGCTTCACTCGTTATGCTGTTGGTGAAGGTATCGAAAAGCGTGAAGATAACTTCGCTGAAGAAGTAATGAGCCAAGTTAAAGGTAACAACTAATTAAATCACAACTTAAATTACAGCTAATTTAAGCAAACAGTAGGGAGCACCATTTGCGTGTTCCCTATTTTTAAAGAAATCTATAGTAGAAGCAAACGGAATAGTGTACAAAGGATGTTATTGTATAGTATTTCTTTTAAATAAATGAGTAACGGAGGTTTACTATGAGTGTGTCACAATACAAACGAGTAGTAATTAAACTAAGCGGGGAAGCATTGGCTGGAGAATTAGGCTTCGGTTTCTCACCAGAAGTAATTAAATCGATCGCTGGAGAAATTAAGGATGTCATCGACTTGGGCGTAGAAGTTGCATTAGTTGTCGGCGGCGGAAACATTTGGCGCGGAAAAATCGGTGCTGAAATGGGTATGGAACGTGCCAATGCAGACTATATGGGCATGTTAGGGACAGTGATGAATGCATTGGCATTACAAGATTCGCTGGAAAATCTGGGCGTTCCGACACGTGTTCAATCGTCCATCGTCATGACACAAGTTGCAGAGCCATATATTCGACGTAAAGCGGTTCGCCATTTAGAAAAATCGCGTGTTGTTATTTTTGCGGCAGGGACAGGCAATCCTTATTTCTCAACAGATACAACAGCAGCCCTGCGTGCAGCGGAAATTAATGCAGATGCAATTTTAATGGCGAAAAACAACGTGGATGGCGTTTATTCGGCAGATCCAAAATTAGATTCTGAAGCAGTTAAGTATGACACACTTACGTATTTGGACGTTATTCAACAAGGTTTACAAGTAATGGATTCTACAGCTTCAACATTATGTATGGATAATGATATTAAGCTCGTTGTATTCAACTTATCGGAACCAGGTAATATTAAACGTGCCGTAATGGGCGAAAAAATTGGAACAGTTGTTAGGAGAGATGCATAATGACTCAACAAGTATTAAATCAAGCACAGGAAAAAATGACAAAATCGATTGGTGCTTTTTCACGTGAATTAGCATCAATTCGTGCGGGTGTAGCGAATGCTTCATTATTGGATCGTATTACGGTGGACTATTATGGCGCACCGACACCGATCAACCAAATGGCAGGTATTGCTGTACCAGAAGCACGTCTTTTAGTTATTCAGCCATATGACAAATCAATTTTAGGCGAAATCGAAAAAGCGATTATGCGTTCAGATATCGGAATTACACCGACAAATGACGGAAATGTAATTCGCTTGGCAGTGCCTGCTTTAACAGAGGAACGCCGTAAAGAATTAGTGAAACAAGTTAAAAAAGAAGCGGAAGAAGCAAAAATTGCTGTACGCAATGTGCGTCGAGATGCAAACGATGATTTGAAAAAATTAGAGAAAAATGGAGAAATTACAGAAGACGAACTACGCGGCTTTGGTGAAGATATCCAAAAGTTGACGGATAACTCCATTTTAAAAATCGACGAGCTAGTGAAAGAAAAAGAAAAAGAAATTTTAACAGTTTAACTTTTTTGCAGGTGTCCGAACGCCTGCTGAGGGAAGTTAAAGCCTCTGGCGAATTCCATACGCAATGACACCGCGGTGTCATTGACCTTCTTCTTGAATTTTTATTTCGCGCTAATATTTACTGGCGCGAAATCTTTTTCTGTTGTTGGATGAACTTTAAATGGATTAAAACGTCCTGCTAGTAAGGACGTTTTTCTAATGGTTAAGGAAATTATAAACCCCTGTCCTTGGAAAATCTTTGCCGGGGCTTTAGCTACATATAAAGAAACACATGCCTTAACCCATTTTTACATAATGATTTGAAGTATGAAATGTGGAATGGATACATATGAAGTTTAAGAGAAGAACAATTTTTCTATAGATCAAAGAGGAAGTTCATGAATATAAGAAGGACAGGCTACCCCTTTTTTGATATGATGAAGAGGGAAGCAGTCCGATCTGTGCAGTTGGGGGAATTAACTATGTTTAAAAAACTTTTTGGAAAAAATACAAGTAAAGAGCAACCATTCAGTGATGAAAGTGTGGACTTAGTTAAGGGAGAGGATATTCCTACCCATATTGCAATTATTATGGACGGAAATGGACGTTGGGCGAAAAAGCGTTCGATGCCAAGGGTTGCAGGGCATCATGAAGGAATGAAAACCATTCGTAAAATTACACGTTGTGCTTGTGATATAGGGGTAAAGGTATTAACGCTTTATGCATTTTCAACGGAAAATTGGAAACGCCCCAAATCAGAAGTTGAATTTTTAATGCGCTTACCAGAGCAATTTTTAACTTCCTTTTTACCAGAGCTGATGGAGCGCAATATTAAAGTGGAAATGATTGGCGTTATGGATTCATTGCCGGATCATACACAATCGGCTTTAAAAAAAGCGATGGAAGCGACAAAAGGGAATACGGGATTAATCTTGAATTTTGCGATGAACTATGGTGGACGCGCGGAAATCGTAATGGCGATGCAGCAACTGATGAAAGATGCGGAAGCAGGAAAGCTGGCAATTGACGAATTAAATGAACAACATATTTCACAGCATTTGATGACGGCTCATTTACCTGAACCGGATTTACTGATCCGCACAAGCGGCGAAGTGCGCATTAGTAATTTTATGCTATGGCAGCTTGCTTATACGGAGTTTTGGTTTACAGATACACATTGGCCCGATTTTGATGAAACATGTTTAAAAGAGGCAATTTCCGTGTATCAAAACCGTAACCGCCGTTATGGAGGGCTGAAAGGAGAAGGAACGAATTGAAACAGCGCATCATTACTGGAGTAATTGCTGCAGCATTATTTATTCCATTCGTAATTTATGGAGGGGCGCCGTTTGCGATTTTAATGAGTATTATCGCGGTAATCGGCTTCTATGAATTATTGAAAATGAAAGGAATTTCCATTGCATCTGTTCCTGGGATTTTAGGAACACTTGCATTAATACTATTAGTTGTGCCAAATGAATGGTCAAATGAAGCGGTTGAATTTTTGCAATATGAATCAACATTGATGATCGTGTACGGAATCGCCGCATTATTGTTAATTTATATTGTACTCGTAAAAAATAAAATGACGTTTGATGAAATCGGCTTTATTTTGCTGGGCGCGTTTTATGTAGGACTCGGCTTCCATTATTTTATCGAAACCCGTTTCAGCGGAGTGGAATATGTCGTGTTTGTATTGCTTGTCGTATGGACGACGGATTCCGGTGCCTATTTTGTTGGCCGAAAATTGGGCAAGCATAAATTATGGCCTGAAATTTCACCGAAAAAGACGATTGAAGGTTTTGTTGGAGGGATTGTCATTGCGGTATGTTTCGCCATCGCAATGCAGCTTATTTACCCTTTTGCTTCAAGCTGGCTGCAATTAATCGTTGTGACAATAATTGCATCGATCATTGGACAAATGGGTGATTTAGTCGAATCAGCTATTAAACGTCATTATGGTGTAAAAGATTCAGGCAATATTCTGCCAGGACACGGCGGCATATTGGATCGTTTTGACAGTTTATTATTTGTCGTACCATTACTGCATTTTTTACATTTCTTTTCCTAGGACATAGAAGGGACGTATCATTGTGAAGAAAATTAGTTTATTAGGTGCAACAGGTTCTATTGGATGGCAAACATTTGATATTTTACTAGCGCATCCGAACGAATTTCAACTTGTTGCTTTTTCTGCAGGGCAAAATATCGGAAAATCGCGTGAAATCATTAAAAAATTGCAACCACAGTTAGTTTCGATGCAAACTGAGGAAGCGGCAAGCACATTGCAAAAGGAGTTTCCCCATATTTCCTTTACATACGGAGAAAAGGGATTGGTTGAAGTGGCAACACATCCTGATTCGACAGTGCTCATCAATGCGGTACTAGGCAGTGTTGGGCTGGAGTCCACACTTGCTGCAATACGGATGGGGAAAACGATTGCAATCGCGAATAAAGAAACACTTGTAACTGCCGGTCATCTCGTCATGGCGGAAGCGAAGAAATACAATGCACCGATCTTGCCGGTGGATAGCGAGCATTCCGCTGTTTTTCAGTCGATGAACGGCGAAAACAAAAAGCGTATTGAGCGGATTGTTTTAACAGCTTCCGGCGGTTCATTCCGTGATAAAACACGGGACGAATTAGTCGGTGTTACAGTGAAAGACGCATTGAACCACCCGAACTGGTCAATGGGCGCGAAAATCACAATTGACTCCGCTACAATGATGAATAAGGGACTTGAAGTTATTGAGGCACATGTATTATTCAATATGCCGTATGACAATATTGATGTATTGCTCCATCGCGAAAGCATTATTCACTCGATGGTGGAATATGAAGATACGAGTTTGATCGCACAGCTTGGCACACCGGATATGCGGGTGCCGATTCAGTATGCTTTAAGCTATCCTGATCGTTTGCCGCTCACGAACGGCCAACGTTTAAATTTAGCCGAAATTGGACAGCTTCATTTTAAGGAAGTGGATTTTGACCGCTTCCGTGCATTAAAGCTTGCATATGATGCAGGACGCATGGGCGGTACGATTTTAACGGCGATGAATGCGGCAAATGAAGCTGCTGTTGCGCTGTTTTTGCAGGAGAAAATCACATTTTTGGAAATTGAAGAATGTATTGAGCGCATTATGAATAGTCATAACAATATCGCATTGCCGGATTTAGAAACAATTTTACATGTAGACAGTGAAACGAGAAAAACAGTGGCAAGCATGGTAAAATAGTGAAGTACGAGAAAAGGGTGTGTCATTACATAATAACGTGGACATTCATGTTATGTATAAGCAGCGCATTTTCTTGAAAATTTTGAAGCGAGAAAAGATTGGGCAAAAAATTTCAGCCCAGTTCCAATGAAGGTGGGAGATTATGCAGACAGTTATTGCCTTTATTTTAATCTTTGGTTCACTTGTTTTTTTCCATGAGCTAGGTCACTTCTTATTTGCGAAACGCGCGGGGATTATGGTACGCGAGTTTGCGATCGGTATGGGGCCGAAAATTTTTGGTATGACGAAAGGCGAAACCATTTATACGCTACGTCTTTTGCCGATTGGCGGATATGTACGGATGGCAGGCGAGGATACCGATACGGTCGAATTGCAGCCGGGCTATCGCGTAGCTTTAATAACGAATGAAGAAAATATTGTAGAAAAAATCGTTCTCAACCAAAAAACACATTATCAAAATGTCGTATTTTTGGAAGTGGAGCGCGCTGATTTAGAACGCGAGCTTTGGATTGAAGGCTATGACGAAGATGATCAATTCGTACGCTATAATGTGTCGCGTACAGCGATAGTTGCTGAAAACGGGATGGAGCAAATGATTGCCCCGATAGATCGCCAGTTCAATTCGAAATCTGTTGGCGCTCGTGCAATGGCGATTTTCGCCGGTCCATTATTCAACTTTATTTTGGCATTTTTCATTTTTTTCGTTATCGCGCTTATTCAAGGCATACCTTCTGATGAACCGATTATCGCTGAAGTTGTAAACGATTCCGTTGCGAGCAATGCAGGTTTGGTCGATGGCGATAAAGTGGTGAGGGTGAACGGGGAAGCGATTTCCACATGGGAGCAATTATCCGAGCTAATATATGACAATCCGAATAAAATGGTTACGTTTGAAGTGGAACGCGCAACAGGGAACGAAATTATTGAGCTTACGCCAAATTTAATAGAGCAAGAAGACGGCTCTACATACGGGCAGATCGGTGTAAGGCCTATATTGGAAAAAAATCCTCTGCAAGCAGTGGTATATGGAGCGGAAAAAACTTATAATATGATCGTTTTAATCGGCACACTTGTCGGTCAGCTTGTTACAGGACAGTTCTCGATCGATGCATTATCAGGTCCGGTAGGCATTTATAAAACAACGGAAAAAGTCGTCACATTCGGTTTATACAATGTTTTATACTTTGCTGCGATGCTGAGCGTGAACCTCGGGATTATGAACTTACTTCCTTTGCCGGCGCTTGATGGCGGACGCTTGCTGTTCTTTGCTGTAGAAGCAGTTAGAGGGAAGCCGATCGATCGTCAAAAAGAAGGATTGGTCCATTTTGTCGGTATAGTATTATTGATGATATTAATGGTCGTTGTTACATGGAATGATATACAGCGTTTCTTCTTTTAAACAAAATACGTTTTAAAATGGCGGCTTTGAGCGTTTTGTATGAATAATACTAGCGTTCAAAGCTAAATTTGATTAGTATTATAGAAGTAGCAATTCCTCCAGACTAGTGAGTATTGTCCACTCATTGGCTGCAGCGGAGACAAAATGAAAATATAGAATATTCCTAACTAAAGAAGGTGGCACTATTTATGAAACAGACGAAAACGTTTATCCCTACTTTAAGGGAAAATCCAGCCGATGCAGACGTAAAATCGCATCGCATGTTATTGCGTGCAGGATTTATCCGCCAAAACGCGGCGGGGGTATATTCATACTTACCATTGGCTCGCAAAGTTTTATCGAAAATCGAGCAAATCATCCGTGAAGAAATGGAAGCGATCAATTCGATCGAGCTATTAATGCCTGCATTACAGCCAGCAGAGCTATGGCAGGAGTCCGGCCGTTGGGAGGCATATGGACCAGAGCTGATGCGCTTAAAAGACCGTCATGACCGAGACTTTGCATTAGGTGCCACACATGAGGAAGTTATTACAACTTTAGTGCGCGATGAAGTGAAATCATACAAAAAACTGCCATTGACGCTTTACCAAATCCAAAGTAAATTCCGTGACGAAAAACGACCACGCTTTGGCTTATTGCGCGGTCGCGAATTCATTATGAAAGATGCTTACTCTTTCCATGGATCACGTGAATCCTTGGATGAAACGTACGATGATATGTACCGTGCCTACTCTAAGATTTTCTCGCGTCTTGGCCTGAATTTCCGTGCCGTAATTGCGGATGCAGGGACAATTGGCGGTAAAGGAACACATGAATTCATGGTATTATCTGAAATTGGCGAAGATACGATAGCCTATTCGGACACGTCGGATTATGCAGCAAACATTGAAATGGCGGAAGTTGTTGTGGAATATACAACACCTACAGCGCCTATGAAAGAAATCGAAAAAATCGAAACACCGGACCAAAAAACGATTGAGGAAGTTTCAGCATTTTTAAATGTTGAACAATCGAATGTCATTAAAACATTAGTATTCAATATTGATGATGAGCTTGTCGTTGTTTTAGCACGCGGCGATCACGAAATTAACGATATTAAATTAAAAAATGCATTAGGTGCCAACCAAGTAGAATTGGCGGAAGATGCAGCAATCAAAGAATTGCTGGGCTGTCCACCAGGTTCAATCGGCCCTGTGAAATTGCCGGTAAACGTTAAAGTCATTGCCGATAATGCGATCAAGTCAGTCCGTAATGGTGTCGCTGGCGCAAATGAAGATGGATTCCATTTGTTGAACGTGAATCCTGAGCGCGACTTCGCAATCAGCTCTTATGAAGATATTCGCTTTATTCAAGAGGGAGACCCTTCTCCGGACGGTCAAGGAATTATTAAATTTGCTGAAGGAATCGAAGTTGGGCATATTTTCAAATTAGGTACAACTTATTCAGAAAAACTGAATGCTACTTTTCTAGATGAACAAGGGAAAGCACAACCATTCATTATGGGTTGCTATGGCATAGGGGTATCCCGTTTGCTGGCCGCTGTTGCTGAACACTTCCAAGATGATAACGGATTTGTATGGCCTGCACAATTAGCTCCATATGATTTGCAGCTAGTACCGGTTAATACAAAGGACGAGGCACAAGTACAATTAGCGGAAGAGCTTTACGGTGTATTAAAATCATATCGTTATGAAGTGTTGTATGATGACCGTACTGAGCGTGCAGGTGTAAAATTTGCAGATGCTGATCTGATTGGCCTGCCTGTTCGTATTACAGTAGGGAAAAAGGCTGCGGAAGGCTTAGTAGAAGTGAAATTCCGCGCTACTGGCGAATCGGCAGAATGGGCAAAAGAAGAAGTGGTAGATCGCCTAAACGAATATTTCCGCCAAAATTAAGTTGGGCTGAACATACAAAGAACGGGAAAGTACAAGCAATATGTACTTTCCTTTCTTTTTCACCGCTGAGCTGCCAAAGCTTGTCGGGGTCAAATGGATGCTTTAGCGCTTTTTTATATTAGAAGAAAGGGTGAAACAATTGTCAAAACAGGAAGGAAGACAAAAATTCCTACTATTAATCCAGCAGCTTGAGTTGACTGATGATGTTTATATGTCCTTTTTTGAAAATGGGACACTCGAACGTGTAACCGTTCATAAAAAGAAAAGGGTTTGGCATTTTAAAATTAACATTGAAAATATATTGCCATATCAAGTGTATCAATTATTACGTATGCGGATGGCAGAGAAATTTTCGCATATCGCCAACGTCTTGCTTACGATTGAGTCGCATAATCCAGTCGTCAATGAACAGCATATTTTGGATTATTGGCAAGCAGTAATCGAGCAAATGGATGAAATGTCGCCATTGCTGCGTGAAAATTTAATGAAGCAAACACCAAAATGGACAGGGCATAAGCTTGTCGTTACATCAATGCTGGAAGTGGAATATTTATCGTTGAAATCAAAGTATACGGATAAAATTGCCGATTCCTACAAGTCGTTCGGTTTCCCGCATATCCCGCTAGAGTTCCAGCTTGTTGAAGAGTCCGAAGAATTTATCGCACAGCAGGAAGCGTTTTACCAGCAGCGGCAAGAAGAGGAAGAGCGCCTATCAAAGCAGGCAATGGCAGATTTTGCAGCGCGTGAAAAAGAGAAGGCTAATAATCCGGGTGCTGTATCAAACGGGGATATACCATTCCAAATCGGTGCGCTAATTAAAAATCCGGAACCTGTGGAAATTCGCACTGTTTTGGAAGAGGAACGTTCGATTGTATTGGAAGGTTTTATTTTTGCATGTGAAGTAAAGGAACTGCGAAGCGGCCGTTCCTTATTGGAATTGAAAATTTCCGATTACACAGATTCACTGCTCGTAAAAATGTTTTCAAATGGCGATGAAGACGTCGTGAAAATGAACCAGATCAGTAAAGGCATGTGGGTTCGTGTTCGGGGATCGATCCAGCTTGATACATTTGCCCGTGATTTAGTCATGATGGTAAAAGACATTAATGAAATCAAGCATGAACCTAAAAAAGACCATGCACCGGAAGGCGAAAAGCGTGTAGAGCTTCACCTGCATACACCAATGAGTCAGATGGATGCGATGACATCTGTCGATAAACTTGTTGCTCAAGCTGCAAAATGGGGACATCCTGCGATTGCGGTTACAGACCATGCTGTTGTTCAGGCATTCCCGGAAGCTTATGCTGCCGGCAAGAAAAATGGTATTAAAGTCATTTACGGGGTGGAGGCAAACTTGGTCGATGACGGGAAACCGATTGTATACGACCCGATTGATGCGGATCTGGAAAATGCAACGTATATCGTATTTGACGTGGAGACGACCGGTTTTTCGAATGTGTATGACACGATTATCGAGCTGGCAGCCGTGAAAATAAAAAATGGCCAAGTCATCGATACGTTTGAACGATTCTCAAATCCGCATCGTAAACTAACCGCGAAAATTATTGAATTAACACATATTACAGATGATATGCTCGTCAATGCACCAGAACTTAATGATGTCATTCGTGAATTCCATGATTTTATTGGTGACGGAGTTGTCGTAGCGCATAACGCAGCGTTCGACTTAGGCTTTTTATATGTGGCATACAAAAATGCGGGCATTGACGTTCGTCACCCAGGTATTGATACGGTCGAGCTTTCCCGTCTCGTGAACCCAGGCCAAAAATCGCATAACTTGAAAACGTTGACGAAAAAATATAATATCGAGCTGACACAGCATCACCGTGCAATTTACGATACTGAAGCAACCGGGGAATTATTTCTGCATTTATTAAAGCAGGCGGCTGATTTGGGCATTAAAAACTTAATGGAAATGAATGAACATGTTGGCGGTGAAGAAGGGTATAAGCAAGCGCGCCCCAGCCACTGCACGGTTTTGGCGGTAGATGATACTGGGCTGAAAAACTTATTCAAACTGATTTCGATATCCCATACCGAAACATTTTACAGAGTGCCGCGAATTCGTCGTTCGGATTTGCAGAAACTAAGGCAAGGCTTGATTGTCGGCTCCGGCTGCTCGAATGGTGAACTATTTGAAACGATGATGAATAAAACACAGGAAGAAGCCGAGCGTATCGCCAAATTCTATGATTATCTGGAAGTGATGCCTAAGCCGGTGTATTCACAATTAGTGGATGGAGGCACGGTTCATGATGAATGGGCGCTGGAAGATATTATCCGCCGTATCATCAAACTAGGCAAAAAACTGAATTTGCCGGTTGTCGCGACAGGAAATGTCCATTACTTGCATGAAACAGATGCGAAGTTCCGCCAAATATTAGTCGGTTCGATGGGTGGGGCAAATCCATTAAACCGGAACCCTTTACCGAAAGTCCATTTCCGAACAACTGATGAGATGCTGAAGGAATTCGACTTTTTAGGGCCTGATCTGGCGAAGGAAGTTGTCGTGACAAATACAACTTTTGTTGCAAATATGATTGGCGATGTGAAACCGATCAAAGATGACTTATATACACCAAAGATTGAAGGCTCGGACGATGAAGTGACGAATTTGACATATGAAATGGCACATAGCATTTACGGCGAAAATTTGCCGGAAATTGTGCAAGCCCGGATTGATAAGGAATTAAAGTCGATTTTAGGGCATGGGTTCGGCGTAATTTATCTAATTTCCGCGAAGCTCGTAAAAAAATCATTGGCTGACGGTTACTTAGTTGGTTCGCGTGGTTCGGTCGGGTCGTCACTCGTTGCGACATTTATGGAAATTACGGAAGTGAACCCATTGCCGCCGCATTATATTTGTCCGAATTGTAAGCATTCTGAGTTTATCGCAGATGGTTCGGTCGCATCCGGCTATGACTTGCCGAACAAAGAATGTCCCGAATGTGGAGCGCAGTACAAAAAAGACGGGCAAGATATCCCGTTCGAAACCTTCCTTGGATTCAAGGGAGACAAAGTACCTGATATCGATTTGAGTGTGACACGTTGCTAGTTGAAAAGACTAGCCACCCTATTACTGGTAGAACTGCTATTTTAAAGTGTGGAATGACGGAGTAACGCCCCGAAACGCACTCGCTGAAGCTACGACATGCAAGCAGATGACTGCAAAACTGAAACTTGTATGAAGCTCGTTAAAGTAGGCTGAAGTTCACCCAAACAGTACGGCTGTGGAAAGGGAGCAATCCCGTGAATGATAGGTCTGGCGTCTATAAACTTTCTATGGTTAGAATCAGTAGAATCACTGGGACGAACCCTCGACTGACTTTTCGTGAATATCACGCAGTAGAAATGCTGCGGGGTCTATGAGGACTTCTAGGTGTGGATGAGTAAGCGTTTGGTTATGAAAATCCATCATGTGTTACAGGCACATGCAAGCCTAGCGGAATTTAGGGGGAACCTAAGGAAAGATGTACAGATAGAAATAGTGGAACGTGTGAAGCTCCGAACGTAAGAGACAGTTGCATGTCGAGGACGACGGTGTAAGGAAAAGCGAAAAGCTATAACTTACTTTATTGGAGTGGCAGTAGTGCCGTAGTACCGATGATGAAATGCCAGTGATGACTGAATAACAAATAGGTCGGAGGAAAAAACATTTCTGAGGGAAGGGCACAAGTCGTTAGTGTTGAAAAGAAACCTACACAAGTCAGATTCTAGTATGACTAAAGAGAACGAAAGCTCATAGGGAGTAATTAGTTGGCTGACTTAATGATACAAAAGTTAAGAAACAATGAATATTGTGGGTTACAAACAACTTTTGATAATCTTTATGAGGAAAGTAAAAGTGGTCGATATTTCACAGACCTTTATGAATTAATTATTTCTGAAGAAAACATTCAACTCGCCTTTCGAAACCTGAAAAGTAATACAGGTAGTAAAACGAAAGGGACAAATGGACACACAATTAAACACTTGAACAAAATGAATGCTGATAAACTAATCAAACTTGTTCGAAAAAGACTGGAAAATTATTCACCACACGCAGTTAGACGGTTGTTTATACTAAAGCCTAATGGAAAGATGCGACCTCTAGGTATCCCAACGATTGAGGATAGACTAATACAGCAAATGTTCTTACAAGTATTAGAACCAATTACAGAGGGGAAATTCAATCCACAAAGTTATGGATTCAGACCGAAGCGAAGTACACATGATGCACTCGCAAGATGCTATCATATGGTGAATCATAGTCATCAGCATTTTGTCGTTGATATCGATATTAAAGGTTTCTTCGATACTGTAAATCATAAAAAGCTAATGAGACAATTATGGACGATTGGTATTAGGGATAAAAAAGTATTAGTAATCATCAAAAAGATGCTGAAAGCTGAAATTACAGGTGAAGGAGTACCAACGAAAGGAACGCCCCAAGGAGGAATTTTATCTCCGCTACTTGCCAATGTAGTATTAAACGAGTTGGATTGGTGGATTTCAAATCAATGGGAAACGAAACCGACACGAGTACCTTATAAGCTAAAACGCAATAAAACAGATGTTCTTAAAAATACGGGACTGAAGCCCATGTATTTAGTTCGATACGCAGATGATTTTAAAATCTTCACGAATTCATATGAAAATGCCCGAAAAATTAAAATAGCTGTTGAGAAATGGCTAAAGGAACGACTAGGGTTAATGATTAGTGATGAAAAAAGTAAGATTACAAATTTGCGTAAAAACGGTACAAACTTTTTAGGTATTCGGTTTAGAGCGGTACAAAAGGGAAATTCGAAAACGGGATACATCGTCAATTCGAAAATGGACCCCAAAGCAAAAGAAAAGGTGCAAGGTGTTATTAGGCATCAATTGGTGAAGCTAAGGAAAAACCCTACTCCACAAAAGGTGATGAACTTTAATGCGAATATCTTAGGGTTGCAAAACTATTATAAGATTGCGACCCGAATATCGCAGGACTTTAATGAAATAAGGCATAATGTTCATCCGAATATCAAATCACTCTTATTTAGAAACATTTTTGTGAAGACAAAAGAAACAAATGGAGTTATTGATAAGTTTTATGGAGATTACAATTATCCACGTTTCAAAAGCAATGGATTACTGGTCTATCCTATCGAAGCGGTTCGACATGATATACGAGGACAGCGAAAGCCTGAATTCACGATTTACAAGGGATTTGATAGGAAAGTAATTCATAAAGATTTAAAACAAGTGTCTGTTAGAGAAATTGAAATGTTTTGTAAAGGGATATATAAATCAAAAAGTACTCTGTATGAAAACAACCGTCTAATTAAATATGTAGCCCAAAAAGGTTGCTGTGGTATTACAGGTGAACGGCTAACTCCTCATCAAGCGATATGTCACCATAGGAAACCAACAGCTCAAGGCGGCACGGATGAATATGATAATTTAATTATTATCAATAAAAAGTATCACATGCTCATTCATCATTCAGACCTATTAATGAATAAAGATTACCGAAAGATAATAAGTAAGTTCGAAGTAAAAGCATTAAACAAATTAAACAGGCTAAGAACGGAAGTAGG
Organism: Solibacillus silvestris; assembly: GCF_051967575.1. Classification (NCBI taxonomy): domain Bacteria; kingdom Bacillati; phylum Bacillota; class Bacilli; order Caryophanales; family Caryophanaceae; genus Solibacillus; species Solibacillus silvestris. Next base: position 7,651 of record NZ_JBQCJW010000017.1, on the reverse strand, counting down.
AAATCCAAAGCTTAGTCTTTAAACTCAACAAAACTAACGATGGAGCGCCGTGTGAGTGTGAAAGCCTCATGCACGGTGCGGGACGGGGGAAAAGCTGGCGATAACTTCAAATGCTTACCTATCGTCATATTTTTCCGGCGAATATCAGCCAAATGCGCATAACTATACGAAAGTGCTGTTTGGCGAGGATTATGTTTTCCGTGCGGGGACGATTGGTACAGTTGCGGAAAAAACAGCATATGGTTATGTAAAAGGATACGGAAGCGACAATGGCATCACATATCGAAATGCAGAAGTTGACCGTCTAGTGCAAGGCTGTACAGGCGTAAAACGTACAACAGGACAGCACCCGGGAGGTATTATCGTAGTACCTGATTATATGGATATTTATGATTTCTCTCCGGTGCAGTTCCCGGCGGATGCACAAGATGCGGAGTGGAAAACGACTCATTTTGACTTCCACTCGATACATGACAATATATTAAAGCTCGATATACTTGGACACGATGATCCGACTGTAATTCGCATGCTGCAGGATTTATCGGGAATCGATCCAAAAACAATACCGACGGATGATCCGATCGTGATGAAAATTTTTAGCTCGACAGAATCGCTTGGGGTGACGGAAAAGCAAATTGGCACGAAGACAGGAACGCTCGGAATTCCGGAGTTCGGAACAAAATTCGTGCGCCAAATGCTGGAAGAAACTAAGCCTTCAACGTTTAGCGAACTTGTGCAAATTTCCGGTCTGTCCCACGGTACAGATGTATGGCTAGGGAATGCGCAAGAGCTTATTAAAGACGGCACATGTGTATTAAAAGAAGTAATTGGCTGTCGTGACGATATTATGGTTTATTTGATTTATCAAGATTTAGAACCATCATTTGCGTTTAAAATTATGGAATCGGTGCGTAAAGGAAAAGGCTTAACCGATGAAATGGAAGCAGAGATGCGCGCGAAAAAAGTGCCGGAATGGTATATCGATTCGTGCAAAAAGATAAAATATATGTTCCCGAAAGCCCATGCAGCAGCATATGTATTAATGGCTGTGCGCATTGCATGGTTCAAAGTCCATCACCCAATCCTTTACTATGCGGCCTATTTTACAGTGCGTGCATCGGATTTCGATTTAATTGCGATGACACAGGGTTCTGTTATGATTCGTAAAAAAATAGACGAAATTAATATGAAAGGGCTCGATGCGGCGCCGAAAGAAAAAAGTTTACTGACGGTTATGGAAATTGCGCTTGAAATGTGTGAACGTGGGATGAATTTCAAGAAAGTGGATTTATACCGTTCACAGGCGAGTGAATTTATTATCGAAGGCAATTCATTAATCCCACCGTTCGATGCAATTCCAGGACTCGGTACAAACGTAGCGAAGCAAATTGTCGAAGCTCGTAAAAATGGAGAATTTTTATCGAAAGAAGATTTGCAGCAGCGTGGTCGTGTATCAAAAACGTTGATCGAGTATATGGATGAGCTTGGCTGCTTAGAAGGGATGCCAGATGCAAACCAGCTTTCTTTATTCTAAATGATGCGTATATAAGGGTCAGGTTTTGCGGATTTTGCTGCAGTTTAGCTAAAATGCCGTAAATGATATGTGTCAATAGGCAAAATTTGCATTCAGTAAGCCTTTATGCTATGCTGAATGTAATAATTTGTTGATAGTTCGCCAGCAAAAGAGTGGGGTTTCCCGCTCTTTTCTGTTGTTTACACAACTATTTACCTCAATTCAGCATATGTCTCAACACCTGCTGAATCGAGAAATGCCTTTGGCGGATATGGCAGATTTTAAAAAGAAAACAAAAAGGAAGTCAGCCTGAAAACGCCGCATCCTGCTTCAACGGCTGACTAACCCACGTCCTGTGGGCTTAAAAAATCTGGATGCAATTACGTCGATATGTAATTGAGCCAATTTTTTTCAATGAAAACTCGTCTTTTGTTTAATAAATAACATCATGATTTTACAAACAAAGACGCTAGGGAGGATACGATGAGCAAAGTTACGTCGATCATTGAAGAGCTAGTGACACCGATTGTGGAAGAGCTTGATTTAGAATTAGTTGATATCGAGTTCGTGAAAGAAGGACGCGACTGGTTCCTTCGCATTTATGTTGACACACCAGAAGGCGGCATTGATATTTTGCAGTGTGCGCAAGTAAGTGAGCGTTTAAGCGAGAAGTTGGATGAAAATGATCCAATCGAGCAAAACTATTATTTAGAAGTTTCTTCTCCAGGAGCTGAACGTCCATTAAAAAAACAGCAGGACTTTGAAAAGGCAATCGGCAGCTATATTTATGTGAAAACATATGAACCAGTAAAGGATTTAAAAGAATTCTATGGTTATTTACGCGCATATACAGACGAATATTTAGAGATCGAATTCCGCATAAAAACACGTAAAGTAACAGTACAAATTGAAAAAGAAAAAATTGCGCAAGCACGTCTTGCTATCGATTTTTCAGATAAGCAAATTTAGGAGTGAAAACAAAATGAGTAGTGAATTACTAGATGCCCTAACTGCCCTTGAAGAGCAGAAAGGTATTTCAAGAGATGTAATAATTGAAGCGATTGAGGCGGCTTTAGTAACGGCGTATAAACGTAATTTCAACCAAGCGCAAAATGTTCGTGTCGACCTGAACTTAGACACAGGTTCAATGGTTGTTTATTCTCGTAAAGACGTAGTGGAAGAAGTAGAAGACGATCGCTTGGAAATCGCGTTGGAAGATGCGAAGTATATTAATGCAGCTTATGAAATTGGCGACATCGTAGAAGAAGAAGTAACACCGCGAAACTTCGGGCGCATCGCGGCACAGACGGCAAAGCAAGTTGTAACGCAACGTGTTCGCGAAGCAGAGCGTGGTTTAATTTATGAGGAATATGTAGATCGTGAAGATGATATCGTCACTGGAGTGATTGAACGCCAAGATGCACGCAATATTTATGTGTCCATCGGTAAAGTGGAAGCGGCATTACCAGTAAACGAGCAAATCCAAGGTGAAGTATATAAGCCGACATCCCGCATCCGTGTATACATTACAAAAGTTGAGCGTACGACACGTGGTCCGCAAGTAATCGTATCTCGTACACATCCTGGATTACTGCGCCGCCTATTTGAAATGGAAGTTCCGGAAATCTATGATGGCACTGTCGAAATCAAATCAATTGCGCGTGAAGCGGGAGACCGTTCAAAAATTTCGGTTTATGCACACAATGAAGAAGTAGATCCAGTAGGTTCATGTGTTGGGGCAAAAGGTGCACGTGTTCAAACGATTGTAAATGAACTAAACGGCGAGAAAATTGACATTGTGGAATGGTCAGAAGATCCGGTCGTATTCGTTGCAAACGCATTAAGCCCATCAAAAGTTCTGGACGTTCAAGTAAATGAAGAAGAAAAGTCGACAACTGTTGTTGTTCCGGACTATCAATTATCGCTGGCGATCGGCAAGCGCGGTCAAAATGCCCGCTTAGCGGCGAAATTAACAGGCTGGAAAATCGACATTAAGAGTGAGACAGATGCGCGCGAATTAGGAATCTATCCTTCAGAAACGAGCACATTCGTTCCACGCGAAGATGACGAAGATGTACAATTTGATCTATACGGCGATGACGAAGAATAAGTCATCGATTGGAATGATTTTGCAAGGAGGGTGAGCAAAATGGTTGTTAATAAAAAAATTCCTTTACGCAAATGTGTGGCAACAGGTGAAATGTTGCCAAAAAAGTCAATGATTCGCGTCGTTCGTTCAAAAGAAGGCGAAGTGAGTGTGGATATTACAGGTAAAAAATCTGGTCGCGGGGCATATGTTTCCAAATCAGAACAAGCTGTTGAAATGGCACGCAAAAAGAATATTTTAGATCGCCAGCTTGATGCAAAAGTACCTGACGAGGTGTACGAAGAGTTGCTGACTCTTATCCGCAGGGAGTCAATTTTATGACAAACCCTAAGTTGCTGCAGCTATTGGGCTTAGCAGCACGTGCACGAAAAACAATCTCTGGAGAAGAGCTCGTCATTAAAGAAATCCGCAGCGGGAAGGCAAAGCTTGTTTTTTTAGCTTCGGATGCTTCGAACAATACGAGTAAAAAGATTCAAGATAAATGTACGTTTTATAACGTTGAGTATTATGTTTTTGGGGATCGATATGATCTTGGACATGCTACCGGAAAGGAAGCCCGTGTAGCGATTGCTATTACTGATAGCGGATTTGCTAAAAAAATGTCTAGTCTACTCAACGAAAATTAATCGGGGGTGAGCAGATGAGCAAAGTAAGAGTTCATGAATATGCGAAAAAGGTAAGTAAAACAAGTAAGGAAGTTATTGAGCAACTTGCAAAATTGAATCTGCCAGTGAAAAATCACATGGCGGTAATCGATGAGCAGGCGGTATCAAAACTAAATTCTGTCTTTAAGCAAGCAGCGGAACCAGCAAAAGTTTCTCCTGCAACATCATCTGCCAAAGCTGTAAACGCAACACCTAAACGTGGTGAACAAGGGCAGAAAAAAGTGCAGCATAATCAAAAGCAGAATCGTCCACAATCCGCTTCAATTAACCAACAACCGAACAAAGCAACAAACGCCCAAGGGCAAACAAAATCGCAACAAGGCGAAAAACAAAGAAATGAAAAAGGTAACCAAAATCGAAATATGACTCAAAATAACAACAATAACCGCAAAGGCGGCAACAACCAAAACAACAGTAATAATAAAGGCGGCAACACACAAAATAAAGGTGGCTATCAACAACGCAGAAAGCCGGGCATTAACGGTGGTAAACGCCGTACACACCGCCCAGCGCCACAACCAATGGTACAAAAGGAATTACCGGAAAAAATTACTTTCTATGAGAGCTTGTCAGTAGCTGAACTTGCGAAAAAACTACACCGCGAGCCATCCGAAATTATTAAAAAGTTATTCATGCTTGGTGTAATGGCAACAATTAACCAAGAGCTGGATAAGGATGCAATCGAGTTAATCTGTGCAGACTATGGTGTGGAAGTTGAAGAAGAAATCCGTATCGACAAAACGGATTTAGATACGTACTTCGATGATTCAATTATAGAAGTTGATGAAAATGCTTTAGAAGAGCGCCCGCCAGTTGTAACAATTATGGGACATGTTGACCACGGTAAAACATCGTTGCTTGACTCAATCCGTAAAACGAAAGTAACAGCGGGTGAAGCAGGCGGTATTACACAGCATATCGGTGCATACCAAGTTGAAGTAAATGGAAAGAAAATTTCCTTCCTCGATACTCCCGGACACGCAGCATTCACAACAATGCGTGCGCGCGGTGCATCAATTACTGATATCGCGATTATCGTAGTAGCTGCAGATGACGGGGTAATGCCTCAAACAGTTGAAGCGATCAACCACGCGAAAGCTGCAGAAGTACCAATTATCGTAGCAATCAACAAAATGGATAAACCAACTGCCAATCCGGACCGTGTGCAGCAAGAATTAACTGAGCACGGTTTAGTTCCTGAAGCATGGGGTGGAGATACAATCTTTGTTCCAATTTCAGCATTAAAAGGTGAAGGGATTGACCAACTTCTAGAAATGATTTTATTAGTTTCTGAAGTAGGAGAATTAAAAGCAAACCCGACTCGTTCTGCAATCGGTACAGTAATCGAGGCACAACTTGATAAAGGTCGTGGTGCTGTTGCGACACTTCTAGTTCAGGACGGTACATTGCGTGTTGGAGACCCAATCGTAGTCGGTCATGCATATGGTCGTGTACGTGCAATGGTCAATGATCTAGGCCGTCGAATTAAATCGGCAGGTCCTTCAATGCCAGTGGAAATTACAGGCTTAAATGAAGTACCGCAAGCGGGCGACCGTTTCGTTGTATTCCAAGACGAAAAAACAGCTCGTCAAGTTGGTGAATCTCGTTCAATGACAGCAATCCAAGCTTCACGTTCTGAAAAACAGCGTGTAACACTTGATAACCTATTCGAACAAATGAGCCAAGGCGAAATGAAAGAACTAAACTTAATCGTAAAAGCAGACGTACAAGGTACTGTGGAAGCGATGGCTTCTTCATTAATGAAAATTGATGTAGAAGGCGTTAACGTAAAAATTATCCACACAGGTGCGGGCGCGATTACAGAATCGGATATTTCTCTTGCAGCTGCATCGAATGCCATCGTCATCGGTTTCAACGTACGCCCAGATGCGAACGCTAAACGCGCTGCGGATGAGGAAGGTGTAGATATACGTCAACACCGCATTATCTATAAAGTGATTGAAGAAATCGAGCAGGCGATGAAAGGGATGCTTGATCCAGAATACGAAGAAAAAATCGTTGGCCAGGCGGAAGTTCGTCAAACTATCAAAGTATCTAAAGTGGGTACAATCGCAGGTTCATACGTGATTGAAGGCAAAATCGTCCGTGATGCCGGTGTACGTGTCATCCGCGAAAACGTTGTTATTTTTGAAGGCGAACTGGATTCATTAAAACGCTTCAAAGATGATGCAAAAGAAGTAGCAAAAGGTTATGAGTGCGGTATTACAATCAAAAACTACAACGACATTAAAGAAGGCGACATTATCGAAGCCTTCGTAATGGAAGAAATTGTTCGTAAATAATGATTGTATATGCAGAAATTGAATTCATCATTCAGACTGCCCACTCATTAAAAGAAAAGCGTGCCGTTCTGCAACGAATGGTAACACGCACGAAACAAAAATTTAATGTATCTGTCGCTGAAATTGACCATCAAAATGTATGGCAACGCACAAGGCTTGCGCTCGTTGCAGTTGCTTCTTCCAAAGAAGCGGCTGAACGGGAGCTTATGCATGCGGTCCATTTTTTACAGTCAAATCCGCAATGGGAGCAGTTGGATTTTTATCGTGAATATTTATAAAGCCCACATATTGTGGCAAGTTTTAAATCAATTACGCAAGTTAAATGAGGTGACATTTATGTCTCTACGTTCCAATCGAGTTGCTGAGCAAATGAAAAAAGAAATTACTGAAATCATTGCGCGCAAGATTAAAGACCCGCGTGTAGGTTTTGTTACGGTTACAGATGTGGCAGTAACAGGCGATTTGCAGCAAGCAACTGTTTATATTACATCGTTGGGCAATGACCGTGAGCGTGCCGAATCATTACAGGCTTTAGAAAAAGCGTCTGGATTCATCCGTTCGGAAGTCGGCTCTCGCATTCGCTTGCGTCGCACACCTGAACTGGCATTCGAATTCGATACAGCAATCGAATACGGCAATAAAATCGATGCATTGCTTCGTGGCTTGCACGAGGATAAATAAAACCAAGAAGTCTGCACTGCATAACTATGCGGGCAGACTTTTTTGCTTAATATGGGGTTGTGGCGGCAGGAGAAAATTTAAGCAGGAGTCGGTCTGGTCTGTTACCTTTTCGATGAAATTGCGGTAAAGGATGCCTTTATTAGCCTGAAATGCCTCCAAAAATGAGAACCCTTCTGCAAATAGCCGGAGAAATTCCGCTTATATGGGGGATTCATTTAATAAAGACTAAAATAGAAGGAAAAATTCCGTCTATTCACCTGAAATACATCTAAAAACGTGATTTTTCAATGAATAAGCGGAAAAACGAGACTGTCGATTAACTCAAGTAAATTTGTATTTCCACGTGATTTTTTTGATTCTTAATTTATTGTCTGTTTTATTT